>DATDFP010000181.1:0-2900 GCA_036522535.1 Gemmatimonadales bacterium | reverse complement strand
GAGCCGCACCGCGCCCCGCCGCGCCGTGCCATCCCGGACGGGCACATCAGGGCCGGGGGCGGTGGGGGCGTCCGGTGGGGGGGACTCCGCCGCCACGGGCGGCGAGATCAGGCCGAGCGACAGGCGTCCCGCCCGGGCGCGGATCGCTTCGATCAGGTGTGAAAGGAACGGGCTGCCGAGCACGGCGATCTCGGCTTCGGGGTCCCGCGCGAGCGCATCCAAGGAGAAAGCCAACCGCAGCGACTCGCGGCCCCGAAAGTGGGCGCGCTCGGCCGGCGGCAGCTTCAGCTCTTGCAGATCCGGGCCGAGTTCCAGCATCTCCGCTCCGGCGAGGCTGCAATAGCGCTCGAGCAACGGGCGGATGCGCGCATCCGCGAGCGGGTCGGTGTCGACGACGTCGAGCGAGGGGATCGCGGTCATGCCGCTACGTCCCCCACCTGCGGGGCCTCGGGATCCACCTCGATGTCCACGAGCACCAGGGGAAGACGGTCGGCCCGGACGGTGAGCGACACCCTCCGACCGGAGCCGGTCACCCCGTTCAGGCGCACCAGCGCCCCGTACTCCGGATGGCGTCCCGCCGGCTCGGGAGCGGAGGCGCCCTCGAGCGACTCCATGATCTCTTTCACGTGCACGCCCAGCGCGACCCGCTTCGCCTCCCAACCAGCCGCCTTGACGAGCTGGCTCGTGCCGTAACCCAGCCGCACGCGTCCCGGGATTGAGAGCGCGGCGAACTCACGCTCCAGCCGCATCGCGTTATCCGCCGGCGCGATCAGCGAGTTCAGCTCCTCCTGCTGCTTCCCGGCTTCGCGGCTGCGCTCGATCTCCGCGCCGAGCGTTTCCACCCGCCGCCCGAAGTCGGCTTCGCTCTCGGCGGCGAGCCACTGTTCGGCGAGCCGGCCCTCGAACTTTTCCGCGCCCCCGAATTCGCCCAGGATCACGTCCAGCTCGCCGACTACCAGCTCGAACAACTTGATCTTCCGGTCGAGCAGCTGGAGGATGTAGGACTCGATGGTTCCCGCGGCGGCGAGGTTCACGATGTGCACCTCGCGCGTCTGCCCGATGCGATGCAGGCGCCCGATGCGTTGCTCCACCACCATCGGGTTCCAGGGCAGGTCGAAGTTCACGAGCACGTTGCAGAACTGGAGGTTGCGGCCTTCGCTGCCGGCCCGAGTGGCGATCAGGACGCTCGTTTGGTCCTGCTGGAACGCGCGGATGCGCTTGTCCCGCTCCGTGGTCGAGTGCGCGCCCCAATAGACGATCGGGCGGCGACCGAGCGCGCGGACCTGCTGCTCGATGAGCTGGATCGTGGGCCGGTGGTCGCTGAAGACCACAACCCGGTCCGGAGTCTCGTGCAGCAGCCGGGTCAGGACGTCCAGCTTGGCGTGCGTGGCGACCGCCCGCGCGCGCGCGCCGAGCCGGCGGGCGATCAGCCGGTATTCGGGGTTGATCAGCTCCCCTTCGGCGAGGTGCGCGAGGGACTCACCGAGCGCCCGCGAGGAGGAGCAGAGCCGCTGGCGCAGCCGATTGACCTCCAGCTGCAGGATCCCCTTGCCGGTCCGCTTCCCGCGGCGCACGCCGTCTTCCTTCTCCTCCAGCTCGCCCGGCTCGATGAAGCCTTCCCGGTAGAGCCGCCGCAGGAAGTCGGTGGTTTCCGCGTAGAGCTCGGCCTCCGCGGGTGTGAGCCGGACCTCCGGATGATGGGGCCGGCGGGGCGGCAGGTCGAGGTCGTCGATGACGCTCGTGCGCCGGGTGCGGATCATCACCTCGTTGATCAGTGCGCGCAGCGCGTCGGCGTCGCGGGGCCTGCGGCGGTCGCCCGCGATCAGGTGCCGGCGCCGGAACTCGTCCCAGGTGCCGAGCTGGCCGGGCCGGAGCAGGGTGATGAGGTTGTAGAGCTCCCGCAGGTCGTTCTGGAGCGGCGTCGCGGTGAGCAGGAGGATGAAGTCGCGCTCGATCTTCTCCACGAACCGGTAAATCGCCGCGCGGTGGTTCTTGACCTTGTGCGCCTCGTCCACGATCACCAGGTCCCAGCGGTGGCGCAGGATCGCCGGGGCGTGCTTGCGCGAGCGCGCGCGATCGTGCGAGATGATCGCCTTGGTCGCCTGGAGCCACTCTTCGGGCTTGGTCGGCGTCTCGAAGCGCTCGAAGAACTTCGTTTCGAGCTCTCCCTGCCATTGCCCCACGAGCGAGGCCGGCGTGAGCACGAGCACCCGGCGGACGAGCCCGCGGACGGCGAGCTCCTTGTAGACGAGGCTCGCCTCGATCGTCTTGCCGAGGCCGACTTCGTCCGCCAGGATCGCGCGGCCACCCATCTGGCGCAGCACCCGCTGGGCCACGTCGATCTGGTGGGGCAGCTCCCTGATCGCGTTGGCGTCGAGGGTGATCAGGCGGTCGAAGCCCGGCACCAGCGCGATTCGCTCCGCCTCGCGCCGCAGCTCGTACCAGGCGCGGTCCGCCGGGGCCGCCCGGAGCTGCTCGGCGAACGCCGCGAGCGAGCCTTCATCGACCGACCAGGCATCCTCATCCGGCGGGCGCGTCGAAGACGGGGAGGGCGAGGGGGCGGGGGGAGACTCGGTGGCCAGATCAGGCATCGTCGCGCAGCGCGTGGGTCAGAGCCGCAATATGGGATTCGAGCCCCGCGGGAATGTGCGCTGGGTCACGCTATGACCCCGGGAAGCGGTGAGCGGTGAGCGGTAAGCGGTAAGCGGGGAGCGAGTTACGCGGGTAACGGCGGTGGCTTTCCCGCTCACCGCTCGCCGCTCACCGCTTACCGCTCGCCGCTTCCCGGGGTCATCGCGTGACGCAGCGCACATTCCCGCGGGGCTCGAATCCCATATTGCGGCTCTGACCCACGCGCTGCGCGACGATGCCTGATCTGGCCACCGAGTCTCCCCCCGCCC
>DATDFP010000180.1:0-4986 GCA_036522535.1 Gemmatimonadales bacterium | reverse complement strand
GGGGCCGCGCTCACCGCCACCGCGCTCGACCTCGCCCGCCGCCGCGGCGTGCGCACCGTCTACCTCCTGACCGAGACGGCCGCCGGGTTCTTCCCCAAGTTCGGGTTCCACCCGATCCCCCGCCCCGCCGTGGATCCAGCCGTGCTCGGCTCCGCGGAGTTCACGACCGCCTGCCCCGCAAGCGCGCTGGTGATGGCCCGGACCCTGTGACGGAGGGGCCTCCCGTTCCTCATCGCGGGCGGATCGGTCCTGTGACCTCGGCTCTGACCGGATAGCCCTCGAGTTGCACAGGGATGCGCCGCCGGGCGGCGTCGCTCGAGTCGGCCAGGAACACGCGGATGCACGGGGCCCCGTCGCACAGCCCGATCGCCGTGCCGACCACGCCCGGCAGCGCGCGGAGCGAGTCGCCATGCGCCGCGAGGACGGCTTCGATGCTCTTCGCAGTCACGGCCGGTGTTCCCCGGCGCTCGCTCCGGCCGGCGCAGGCCGCAAGCACCCCCGCTAGCAGGACCGTCGCGAGCGCGCGCCTACGGTCTCCTCACGGTGATCGACGTCCCGTTACTGTCGCCGTCCGGGTCCCCGTTGGCGCTCGGATCGTAGGTCCCGTTCGTCATCGTCACGTTGGTGACTGTGAAGGTCACGGACTTGGTTCCCCTCCTGAGCGACGCGAGCAAGACGATGCAGGTCCCGTTGCCACCAAGGTCGCCCGTGGTGCACTGGCTCGAATTCACGTTATTGACGCTCCACCTGCCCGTCACGGTCGCGTCGTTCACCGGGTCGCCATTGGCATCCTGCACCGTGATCTCGACGGTGGCCGACCAGGTGTTCCCGTTGCTCAACACCGTGCCGTCCAGGTTGCCGACATGGATCGGGGTGGACGGGGCATTCACCGCTACCGTCGTCGAGGCCTGGTTGTTCGCCGCATTGTCGTCGGTGAAGTCGTGGCTCGCGGTGAGCGTATGGTCGCCGATCGAGCTGCCCGTCGTGTTCCAGCCGAACGTTAGCGTCGTGGAGCCGCCCGCCGCGAGGCCCGGGACACTCTGCGTCCCGATGGTCACGTTGTCCGGCGCATCCTGGAGCGTCACGTTGAAGCTCGCGGTCACGGCCTCGCTGCCCACGTTCTTGACGGTGACGCCGACGTTCACGGTGGCGCCCTGTGTGACCGCGCCGGGCGCGCTCACGCTCGAGATGGCGACGTCGGAGGGCAGTGGGGGAGGCGGCGGCGACGGTGCGCTGCCGTCTACGTGCACCCCGAAGTTGTTCAGCACCAGGTCGATGCGATTCGCGATCGTCTGCGCGGAGCTGCCGGCGAACAGCAACCCCACCGGGTTCTTATTCTCATCGTCCGACACGATCAGCGACCCCGAGTCACCGCCGCCCGAGAAGGAACCCGGCTCGATGATCAGCTGATCGACGAACGTCGCCGACTTGAGGCAGAAGATGATGAACACTTCATAGCACACCGTCACGGTGCCGTTGATCCCCGTGATCTGCCCCTTCGTGAGCTTCGTGGTGCGGCCGTACTTCTGCACGTTGAGGCCGAGCAGGGCGCTCTTGTCGTCGAACACGCCGTCGTTGTTCGCGTCGCCGAAGATCGCGGCGCTCGGCGTGCCGTAGCCGTCGTCGGTCGGCGTCGCGTTTCCCAGGTCGCTCGTGCTGGACAGCGCGATGGCGGCGTCGATCGTATTGTCACCGCCGGAAAAGTCGATCTGGTTGAACGCGAACAGCGTCCCGATCTGGTCGGCCGGGGCGGTACCGCCGTCGTACGGGCCCGGCTGAAGCGCCGGGTCGCCAATGCTGGCATCGTTGCTGTTGGCGAGCACGTGATTGTTGCTGAGGACATAAACGCGGCCGGAGCCGTCGACGACGCGAGCGCCGATGCTGCCCGCCGTGATGCTCGGGTGCCCGACCGAGAAGCCGAGCGGCGCAGGACGCTGCCGGGTCGTCGGATCGCTGAACGCGATGAACTGCCCGGTGACCTGCGCCGCCACTGGAATGCCGTCGAGCGCGCGCGGCAGCCCGCGCACGCCCGGCCTCGCCAGGAAGACCTTCACGGCGGCCCTGCCGTTGGGCAGCAGTCCCACGGCCGTCCCGACGACGCCGGCGATGCGCATCAGCGCCGGTGTGTGCCGCTCATGCGCCGCCAGGGCGGCCCGAATGCCGTGTGGGTCCGGGGCCGCGAACGAGGCCCGGGCGGAGGGGCCCGTCGGCAGGTCGGCCGAACGGTCGGAGCAGGCTACCGATAACGCCGCGCCGAAGCCGATGGCCACCAGGGCCGCGGCGCGCGAAGAGGTGCGCGTGTTGCTCATGAGTCACTCCCGGTTAGAGGAGAGGGGGCGCACCTCCCGGGGAATGGGCTGTAACATCGCCGGCCCCGCGACCCCTGGCAAGCCTGCGCTGTCGTGTTCGTCGCGCTGACCGGTGTGACCGTGACGCGCAGCACGAAGGCATGCCTCACCACACGCGCGAAAAGATCCCGTCGGCGCCGGAGTGTAAGCGCCGTTCAGCAGATTCGTCACCTTACAACCACAATGACACCGGTCCCCCGCACGTAAGCGCTGACGCGACGGACGCATGGCGCGCGCACGCGTCCTGCAGGCAAATCAAGAGTGGGGGCGGCACGTGCGGCAAACCGACCTCAGGGAGAAGACCCACCAGCCGATCATCGCCATCGATTACGCTCACCGGTCAGAACGTGGCCTCCAGGAACACAGGCCTCGGACCACGGTCCCTACACGATTCGAACCCACGACAGGAGGGATGGCATGCGAAAGACAACTCGAACCTGGAGCGCGGTGCTGGGAGGACTGCTCCTCGCCGCCTGTACCGACACCAGTCCACGCGTGATGGCTCCGACCCCGCCGCTCGCTGCCAGCAAGACTCTCCAAAAGAAAGGGCACGCGCAGGTCGTGAGCGCGAGCGGCGACATCGCGGCGGCCGTGGCCCAGTACCGCGCCCTGCTCGGCGACCCTCTCAATGGCGCGACGCGGGGCGAGCAGCCCGCCGGTCGCCGTGAGATCAACTGGGACGGCGTACCCGCGGCCTTCACCAACACCGACACCTTCCCCGGCGACTTCTTCAACGCCAGATCGCCACGCGGCGTGCTGTTCACCTCCGGCGGCACCGGTTTCCGCGTGAGTGACAACGGCTTCACCGACGTCAACGCAGCGTACGCCGGTGAGTTCAACGTCTTCAGCGCGCCACGCCTGTTTGCGTCGATCGGGAGCAACCGGATGGACGTGAACTTCGTCGTCGCCGGGTCGAGCACGCCTGCGCTGGTGACGGGATTCGGCGTCGTGTTTGCCGACGTCGAACGCCCGCACAAAACGACGCTGGAGTACTTCAACGCCGCGGGGAAGCGCCTGCTCGAGGTCGCGGCGCCCTTGCGCAGCGATGAGAGGGGGCTGTCATTCGTGGGAGCGGCCTTCGACGAGCCGGTCATCGCCCGGGTCCGGATCACCACGGGCGAGGCGCCGATCGGGGCGACGACGGTCGACAACGTCAGCGTGCCCGGCAAGGGGAAGCATGGCCCGCCGCCGAAAGGGAAAAAACACGACCTCGTGGTGATGGACGACTTCCTCTACGGCGAGCCGCACGCCATCGACTGAGCGGCATGGCGCGCGTCCGGGGGCGGGGGGGCACCCTCACCCCGCCCCACGGCGCCTGATGCGGACGCAAGGCCGGCTCCTGGATCAGCCGCCCTGCGTCCCAGAAAGAGCTCTCCCCTAGTTCCCGCCCAGAAATGACGAGGGCCCGGACCGTAGTCCGGGCCCCGCGCCACTAGCCGCTCCTTCAAGAATGACAGGTCGGCTGCAGCTCGCTCGTCTCGACCACTTCGGGACGATGACAGCTCGGGACGAGTTCCTCAGTTTCGATGATCTCCATCGCTTCCTCCTTTAGCCTGCGTGGGACGGTTCCGGCATGCCGGATGCACCCGGGGGGAGTTATCACCTGGATATAATGCTTCGTCACCGAGCGGGGTTCCCGCTGGAACCGCTTGCCGGAAAGCACCCCGGCTCGCCAGAGCCGCCCGCGGCGAGTAAGATGAAGACGGTTCGTCAGCCGTGCGGGCTGACCCCAGCCTCCCGAGGCACCCATGGAGCTCCGAGAAGAAGAGTAAGCAGGGCACATCCCGTTCTGCCGCCACAGAATCACCGGAGCAATGAGCGAGCGACCGCCGGCGGGCATTGACCCCGCCATTGCCACCTACTACGAACGCGCTCCGGAGGAGTCGCGCCTCGAACACGGTCCCTTCCGGTTGGAGCAGGTGCGGACGCGCGAGCTGATCGAGCGCCACGCCCCGCCTCCGCCGGCGACGGCGCTCGACGTCGGCGGGGCGGCCGGCGCCTACGCCTTCTGGCTGGCCGAGCGGGGCTACGCGGTCCATCTCATCGACGCAGTGCCGCGTCTCGTGGAGGAAGCCCGCCGGCGAAACGCGCAGGCGCCGCGCCCCCTCGCGTCGTGTCGTGTCGGCGAGGCGCGAGCGCTCGCGTTCGCCGATGAGACGGCCGCGCTCGTGCTCATGCTCGGTCCGCTTTACCACCTCGTCGAGGCGGCGGCTCGGGACGCGGCGCTCCGCGAGGCGGTCCGCGTCCTCCGGCCCGGCGGCGTGCTCATCGCGGCCGGGATCTCGCGCTGGGCGTCCGCGCTCGACGGCCTGGCGCGCGATCTCCTCGGGGACGCTCGCTTCGCAAGTATCGTCGAGCGGGATGTGCGCGATGGGCAGCACCGGAATCCCACCGAACGCCTCGACTACTTTACGACCGCCTACTTCCACCGGCCGGCGGACTTGCGCGCCGAGGTAGAGGCAGCCGGCCTGGCCGTGGAGGGGCTTTACGGAGTCGAGGGGCCAGGCTGGATCCTGCCGGACTTCGCCGCCCGCTGGGAGGATCCCGGCCGGCGCGCTGCCATCCTCCACGCGGCACGGCTGCTCGAGCGGGAGCCCTCGGTGCTCGGGTGCAGTGCTCACCTGCTCATAGCGGGCCG
>DATDFP010000179.1:0-2526 GCA_036522535.1 Gemmatimonadales bacterium | reverse complement strand
GGAACGATTCACAACGCCGGCGGCAGGCCGGTGTTCGTCGACATCGATCCCGCCACCTTCAACCTCGATTCGGCCGCGGTCGAAGCCGCCATCACGCCGCGCACCCGCGCCATCATGCCGGTGCATCTCTACGGGCAGATGGCGGAGATGGAGCGGCTATTGCTGATCGCCGGGCGCCACGGGGTGAAGCTGATCGAGGACGCGGCCCAGGCGATCGGGGCACGGCGCTCGATCGACGGGGTGTGGCGCATGGCGGGGGAGTTGGGGTGGGCGACCGGGTATTCCTTCTTCCCGAGCAAGAACCTGGGGGCCTGGGGCGACGGCGGCATGATCGTCACGTCGGACGACGCGGCCGCGGAGCGACTGAAGAAGCTGCGGCTGCACGGAGGGGCGAAGCAATACCACCACGAGGAAGTGGGGACGAATTCCCGCCTCGACACGGTGCAGGCGGCAGTGCTGCTCGCGAAGCTGCCGCACCTCGCGGCGTGGTCGGCGAGGCGGCGCGAGCACGCCGCCTATTACAGCTCGGCGCTGAGCGGGCTGCCCGCCGTCCGCACACCGGTCACCGCTCCCGGCAACGAGCACATCTTTCATCAGTACACGCTGCGGGTGGACCGGCGGGACGCGTTGCAGGCACACCTCAAGGCGAAGGGCATCGGCAACGCCATCTACTATCCCATTCCGCTGCATCGCCAGCCATGCTTTGCGGATCTGGGATACCGCGCCGGGAGCCTGCCGCGCGCCGAGCAGGCGGCGCTGGAAGTCATCTCGCTGCCCATCTATCCCGAGCTCGAGCGCGCCCAGCTCGACTACGTGGTCGGGGCGATCCGCGAGTTCTACCGTTGAGCCGATTGAAGCTCGGCGTCATCGGCGCCGGGGCCTGGGGCAGGAATCACGTTCGCACCGCCGCCGGGCTCGCCGAGGCGGAGCTCGGCGCGGTCTGCGATACCAGCGAGCAGGTGCGCCACGGCGTGGCGCGGGCATACCCGGGCGCGTTCGTCACCGACGACGCCGACGCTCTGCTGTCCCGGGTCGACGCGGTGGTGATCGCGTCGCCGGCCCGGACCCACGCCGAGTATGCCCGCCGGGCGGTTGCGGCCGGGAAGCCGTGCCTCGTCGAGAAGCCGTTCGCTCTGCGGGTGGCCGATGCCGAGGAGGTCGCGACGGCGGCGGCGGCGGCCAAAGTGCCGGTCCTGGTCGGGCATCTGCTGGTGTTCCACCCCGCCGTCGAGGCCCTGCGCGCCCTGATCGCGGGGGGGGAATTGGGGCGGGTACTCTACATGTACGGGCTACGCGTGAATCTCGGTCAGGTCCGGGCCGACGAAAACGCCTTGTGGAGCTTCGGTCCCCACGATGTTTCCGTGGCCCTGCATTTGCTAGGGGAGGCGCCGGTGCGGGTGACGGCCCAGGGGTCATCCTACCTGCAGCCGGGCGTTGAGGATGTGGTGTTTCTCCATATGGAGTTTGCGAGCGGGACGCTGGCGCATGTCCAGCTGTCGTGGCTCGATCCGCACAAAGCACGCAAGCTCACGGTGGTGGGCGACAGGAAGATGGTGACGTTCGACGACATGGAGCCGCGCGAGAAGCTGCGCATCTACGACAAGGGGGTGACGCGACCCCCGGAGTACGCGTCGTGGGGCGAGAGTCTCGCCATCCGTGAGGGTGACATTTTCATTCCCAAGATTCCCAACGTGGAGCCGCTGGCCGCCGAGCTCGCGCACTTCGTGCGCGTGGCCCGGGGCGCGGAGGCTCCCCGCGCGGGCGCCGTCGAGGGCGTTCGCGTGGTCCGCGTGCTCGATGCGGCGACCCGTTCGCTCGCAGGTGGAGGAGCTCCGATCACCTTATGACCGCCGCACAGAATCCCCGGGATCTTCTGCTGGCCAAGGCCAAGGACCGCAGCGCCCTGTTCGGCATCGTCGGCCTCGGGTATGTCGGGTTGCCGCTCGCGATGGAGCTGGTGCGCGCGGGCTACCGGGTGCTGGGGTTCGACATCTCGAAGCGCGTGGTCGACGGCCTGAACGCCGGCCGCTCCCACATCCAGGACATCGCGTCTGACGCCGTGGCCGCGGCGGTTTCCGCCGGGAAGTTCTCCGCGACCAACGACCTGACGCGGCTCTCCGAGCCGGACGCGATTTCGATCGCCGTTCCCACGCCGCTCTCGAAGACCAAGGATCCCGACGTCAGTTACGTGCTGTCGGCGACGGATTCGATCAAGAAGACGCTGCGGCGCGGCCAGCTCGTGATTCTCGAATCCACGACCTACCCGGGGACGACCCGCGAGCTGATGTTGCCGGCGCTCGAGAGCACCGGGCTCAAGGTCGGCGAGGATTTCTTCCTCGCGTTCTCGCCCGAGCGGGTCGATCCCGGCAACCCGAAGTACAACACGCGCAACACGCCCAAGGTGGTGGGCGGCATCACGCCGAACTGCCTGCAGGTCACCGTCGCCCTGTACGAGCCGGCGATCGAGCGCATCGTGGCGGTGACGTCCACCGAATCCGCGGAGCTGGTGAAGATCCTCGAGAACAC
>DATDFP010000178.1:0-2535 GCA_036522535.1 Gemmatimonadales bacterium | reverse complement strand
CCGACCACGGTCGCGCATTTCTTCATGCTCGAGGATGGATCGAGGCGCAGCCGGTGCATCGCGTAAAGCACGCGCCGGTGCACGGGCTTCAAGCCGTCGCGCACATCGGGCAGCGCGCGCTGCACGATGACGCTCATCGAGTAGTCGAGGAACGATTCCTTCAGCTCGTCTTCAATGAGCCGGGGGAGGATGCGTTCGCGGGTCGGTGAGGTCATTGGGAGCCTTCAGCCTTCAGCGATCGAGCCGTGGCTGGAGTTTGTGGAAGTGCATCCTTGAAACTACGTAAGTGGATGAAGAATAATTACTTAGAGCATGAAAAGCAACCGAGAAAACCGTGCTCTCCGTCGCCTTCCGGCTGCGGGTTTCACGCCCCGATCACGACCCCCACCTTCCCGATGCGATCGCCGCGAGCCAGGCGCTCGAAGGCCTCGCGTGCCCGTTCCAGGGGAAACACCGCGTCGATGATCGGCCGCAGCTCGCCCTGCCCCAGCCGCCGCACCACCTCGCGATACTCCCCGGCATTCCCCATCGTCGAGCCGAGAATCGTGAACTGGTGCCAGAACAGGGGCCGCACGTCGGTCACGAGCTTCGGCCCGCTCGTCCCCCCGCACGTTACGATGCGGCCGCCCTTGGCGAGACAGCGCAGCGAGTCCCCCCAGGTCGCGGCGCCGACGTTTTCGACCACCACGTCGACGCCGCGTGTCCCCGTGATGTCACGCACCGCGGGCACGACCTGCTGCGTGCGATGATTCACCGTGAACTCGGCCCCCAACTCCCGAGCCCGGGCCAGCTTCACGTCGCTCGACGACGTGGCGATCACGCGCGCCCCGAGCGACGCCGCGATGCGCAGCGCGGTGAGTGACACCCCGCCTCCGATCCCCCACACCAGCACCCACTCGCCCCGCTGCACCCGCGCCCGCGTCGCCACCATGCGCCAAGCGGTGAGCGTCACCAGGGAGAACGCCGCCGCTTCGGGCCACGTGATGGGCGGCGCGATCGCCGGCAGCGGCAGGACGTTGTGCACCGGGATCGTCAGCAGCTCGGCCAGCGTCCCGGGGTGGTGCTCCCCGAGGATGCCGTATTGCAGACAGAGGCTGTGCTCACCCGCCAGGCAGAACTCGCAGCTGTAGTCGGAGATGCCGGGGTTGATGAGGACCGGCTCGCCCGGCCGGACGGCCGTCACGCCCGCTCCCACCGACTCGACGACGCCCGCCCCGTCCGCCCCGAGGATGTGGGGGAACGACCGCGGCAGGCCCGGGAGCCCGCGGATGACGAAGAGATCGAGGTGATTGAGCGCCGCGGCCTTGAGGGCGACCCGCACTTCGCCGGGACCCGGCTCCGGGGAGGGCGGAATGTCATCGACGGCGGTGTGCTCCAGACCTTCTCCTCCGGTAGCCCGGAGGACGAATGCTTTCACTACGGCAGGAACACGGGCGCCTGCATCTGCTCGGTCGGCGCCGCCGGGATCATCGTGGGAGCGGCGCCGCTCGTCGGCTGCAGGTAGATCCGGTACGTCGGGTTCCTGCGATTCGAGGGATCGGACGGCACGACGAGAGCGATGAGGTCGCCCGCCGGCGCCACGGCGAACGCGGCGATCATGTAATCGGTCTCCGTGAGCGGCGTCGCCGCACCCGTGGCGAGGTTCACCTTCATCACCTGGCGCACGGTGCGGTTCGTCTGGTCCTTACGCTCCACCAGGTAGGCGAGCGATCCGTCGCGCAGGAAATGCGGCTCGCTCTCGCTCTGCTGCGGCGTCTTCGTGAAGTTGCGCGGATTGGTGCCGTCGCGGCTCATCAGCCAGATGTCCGAATTCTTATTGCGCGTCGAGGCGAACGCGATCGTCCCGCCGTCGGGGGAGACGGTCGGCGTTTGATTCAGGGAATCGGTCGTGAGCGCCTTGAGCCCCGAGCCGTCCAGCGCGACGCTGTAGATCTCGAGGAGCGGCTTCCCGTTGATGGTGCGCACGGACTGAAACACCACAGCCGCTCCGTCGGGTGTGAACGCCGGCCGGCCATCGGGCTGCGGATCATTCGTGAGGCGCGTGAGATTCGTCCCGTCGGCGTCCATGACGTAGATCTCGGGATTGCCGTCGCGCATCGAGACGAATGTCACACGGGATCCGTCGGGGGCGATCGCCGGATCGGTGGCGAGCGCGGTGTCGGTCAGGGCGCGTCGCAGCGCGCTCAGGTTCGCCCGGTCCACCCAGTACAGTGTGAGCGACCCGTTGCGGGTGCCCGCGAGGAGCAGCTCGCTCTCGACGAACACGTCGGCCGTCGCCGTCTTCCCCCCCGGCGCGGTCGCGGTCACGCGGGCGTGGCCCGGACCCACGCCGGAGACGGTGCCGTCTTCGGACACGGTGGCGACGCTCGCGGGATCGGCGCTCCAGGCCAGCCCGCTGGCGGGGCCGAGCACCGCGCCGGTGTCGTCGGTGAAGGCGGCCTTCAGGGCAAGGCGCGCACCCTGGGTGATTCCGATGCGCACGGTGGCCAGCTTGAGCGAGCCGGCAATGACGCTGATGTTCCAGCTGGTCCGGAG
>DATDFP010000177.1:0-14603 GCA_036522535.1 Gemmatimonadales bacterium | reverse complement strand
TTTACGAGCCTCTCTTCAACCCGATCGCGACGGAAAGGGGCCCGTCGCCCAGCGCAACCAGGGTGAGCGCGCCCGCCAGGAGCAGAGCTTCTAGTTCGATGTTCCCTCCACGGGGCACTTTCACGGCGAAGATCGCCACGGCCATTTCCACGGCCATGCAGGCGGCCCACACGCGCGTGAAGATCCCGAGCAACACACAGGCCGCGCCAATTGTCTCCACCACGATCAGGATCACGGCCCCGATGCTCGCGAACGGGAATCCCATGCCGTGCAGGAAGCCGGCGACGTTGGGGATGCCGCTGTGAAACTTGGTGACCCCGTGCTGCAGGAAGACACCGCCCACGGCGAGCCGCATGAAGAACGCCGCATAGGGGGCGAGGCGGTTCATTTGCCCTCCGGATTGTTGAGTTGCGTCACCGGGCCGCGCCGGCGGGAGTCGGTGCGCACCTCCCGCGCGCCGAGCCGCTTGATGAGGATGTCGAGCGCGCGCTGAGCGTGCACCGCGCCGATCCCGGCGACGTCGGCGAAGCAGAGCCCGTCGCTGGGCAGGGCATGCAGCACCACGTGCCCGCCGTGACACACCAGCGCGGCCGCCACGCCCGTCGGGCTCGCCTGTACCACCGGCGGGGCGGCCGGGTTCAGCCCCACGGCGTTGGCCGCGGCGATCAGCAACCCCGCGAGCTCCTGCGGGTCGCTGAGGCGGCTCGCCGGGATGCCGCCCAGGTCGGCGAACACGTGGTGGTAGGGGGCTACCGGCAAACCGTGCGGTCGGTGACGAGAGGCGCGACGAAGCTGCCGTGGATGCTCAGCACCCCCAGCGGGTCCTTGTACAGGTCGTTCCGTTGCGCCGCGTACGTGAAGACCCCGCTGATCGCGCGGCCGTCCGGCACGGTGGCGATTTGGGTGATGCTGAGCGTGCCGACCGGCCGGGAGTAGGCCACGATGGACCCCGACCCGGTCCGCGCGGACCACAGTGCCCAGGGGCGCGGAGGAATGCAGATCGCCAAGGGCTGCTGGCTGCTTCCGGCGAGGGCTTCGTCCGGGCTCAGCGAATCGATGGCGTACGCCCCCGGAGCGATTACCGAGTCCGGCAAGATGATTTGGACGGTCTGGAGCGTCGTGCCACTCGGGGGATAGCTGCCCTGGAGCTGGAATGCGAGGTTGGCGTTGCTCCGCGTGTAGTTGACGGCGCGGATCGAGCCGCCCACGTGCGTGTTCGCGGTGCCGAGGACGCTGAAGAAGAACTGACCGCCGATCGTGTCGGACAGGCTCAACACGTGTACCGCGCCCGTGTCGGCGACGCTGTCGGCGTGTACGATGTAAGGAACCGGACCGCCCGGCCCCGTCGCCGTGAGCAGGCCGGTCAGCGAGTCAATGGTGTATACCCCGTTCGAAGGCGGCGCCTCATACCACACGACCGAGTCCGGGGAGCTGTTCTTCCGTTTTACCGCGACCGGCACGGTGAGGGTGTCGCCCGGCATCGCGTACACCGTGTCCAGAAGCAGCCTGACGTCGAGTGCGTTTGAGACGGCCACGAGCGACTGACCCGAAACGCTATTCACGGTGGCCACGACGATGGCGATTCCGCGCCCGCGGGCGGTCATGCGCCTGCTGGCACTGTCCACGCTGAGGATTGTCGTGTCTGAGCTCTGCCATCGGATCTCAATGGGCAAGGGGGTCCGTGAGTTCCCTCGCCCGTCGAAGTAGGTGACGGACGGTAACGGGTCCACCTCCCCGACGAAGAGGGAGTCGAGGATGGGCTCGAGCACGACGTACGGCAACACCGGTCCGGACACGTCCCCGATGGAGCAGGCGAGCACGCCGCACAGCGCTGCGAGAAGGGTCGCCCTCATAACAAGGCCTTAAGGGTAAGCGCCGTGGCCGTGGGCAGCCAGGGCGGCCCGGTAGCCTTCCGGCACGCCGGCGTCGAAGAACTCACCGCTGTGCAGCACGCCGATGAGCCGCCCCGCGGCGGCGAAGTGCTGGAGCACCGGCACGTCGTCGAGCTCGGCCCCCGGGGGCAAACCGCGCCGCTCCGCCTCGAACAGCTCGAACACCGACGCATGGAACACCATGCGCCCGATTGGGGTCACCGCCGAGGCGCCCGGGCCCGGGTCGAAGTGCGTGAGCTTGGGGCCTTTGGGGGCGATGGCGAGGATGTCGCACAGGCCGTCCGGCCGGAGCCGGTAGCGCGCCCGCCCGGTGGGGCCCTTGGTCGCGGCCTCGTCCGCCCGGACCTCGGCCAGTAGCACGGCGGCCGACCCGGTGCGCCGCTGGGCGTCGAGCACTCCGGCGATCGGGTATCCCGGCGCCGCGCGGAACAGGTTGTCGGGCAGGAGGACCGCGACCGTGTCGGTCCCGACCGCCGCCCGGGCGCAGGTGATGGCGTCGCCCAGGCCGCGCGGTTCGGGTTGCATCACGACGGTGGGCGCGCGGAGCGACCCGCGGTCGGACAGGAACCGGGCGATCTCGGGCTTCGCCGGGCTCGTCACGACCACGACGCGCTCGATCCCGGCCGCGGCAGCCTCCTCCAGCGTCCACTCGAGCAGCGGTTTGCCGGCGACGGGGAGCAGCTCCTTGGGAACGGCGGCGCCGAGCGACGCGAGGCGCGTACCCCGGCCGCCGCACGGAATGACGGCCGTGGTCACCTAGAACATGGACATGGCGAGGAACGACCGGAGGTTGTCGTTCGTCACCCGGAGCCGCGCGGAGAGCAGCCGGATCACGGCCCAGAGCACCTTGTAAGCGATGTCTCGATTGAAGTCCAGGAGCAGCTCGAAGTCGGCCCGGGAGATGGTGATCAGGGTGCAGGCCGAGTTGGCGATCGCGTCGGTCGAGCGCTCGGAACGATCGAACACCGCCATCTCGCCGAAGCACGCGCCGGGTGTCAGGACGACCAGCGCCTCTTCGCCTGACCCGGGGATGGTGCGGGAGATCCGGACTTCGCCTTCTGAGATGATGAACAGCCGGTTGCCGGGCTCGCCTTCCTTGAATACGTACTCCCCCGCGGTGAACTTGTGCTCGCGGCACACCTCCGCCACCCGCGCAAGCTCTCCGGCGTCGAGGTCTTGGAAGATCGCCGCCTGTTTCAACAGATTCAGGTCCACCGGCTCAAGCTACGACGCGCGGGAGGGAGGGGCAAGTGAAACGGTGGGTGACGTGGGCGGACATGCTGACGGCGCTTCGGGTGCCGCTGGCGATCGCGTTTCCGTTCGTGCGTCGTCCCGCCTGGCAGCTCGCGATCGTCGCAGTCGCGGCCGCATCGGATTTCTTCGATGGGTTGCTTGCCCGGCGGCTGGGCCCGTCGCGCACCGGCGCCCTGCTCGATCCCGTCGCCGACAAGCTCTTCGTGGCGTCGGCCTTTCTCACGGTTGCGGGCCGGGACCGGCTGCACCCGATCGAGATACTCGGCGTGCTGGCGCGCGACATCGTGGCCGGACTGGGGTGGCTGGGAACTCTGGTGCTGCGGCGCCCGGTCGCGCTGCCCGCGCGCGCCGGCGGGAAGGCGGTGACCGTGCTGCAGCTGCTCACGCTCGTGGCGTTCATCGAGGAGTCGTCGTTCGTGCGGCCGCTCGCCTGGGCGACCGCGGCGGTCGGGCTCTACGCGATCTGGGACTACGGTCGCGCGGCGACGCGCGTGGGAGGGGAGGGGGAGGGGGAGCACGGCGGGTGAACGGGAGCCTATGAGCATGCGAAACGTCTGGCTGGTCTTCGTGGCGCTCGCGGCGGTGACGCCGGTCCCGGCGCAGGAGTTCCATCCACCGCCGGTGCGACGTTCCGGATCCCGCGGCACTCGGATCGGGCTGCTCGGCTTCGGGACGCGCGGCGGAGTGGCGCTGTCGGGGTCGACGCAGTTTGTCGTCGGCGTCACGCTCGACGGGGGCGACCTGTTCGTGGACCGGCTGCGTATCCGCCCCTCGGGCGAGATCGGCCTGTTCAACGGGGCCAACACGTACGCGGGCAGCCTCGAGACGTTGTATCGCTTCACCGGCGACGAGGAGCCGGTGACGCCGTACGCCGGCTTCGGCTTCAGCTTTGCGGGTCACGACGGATGCGGCTCGGACCCGGATTGCCCGGCCCTCTGGGCGAACGCGATGCTGGGGTTCGAGCTGCACTACCGCTCGACCTTCAGCTGGCTGCTCGAGTTCCACGGCATGGACATGTTCCGGCACAGCCGGGTCTACCTGGGACTCACCACGCGGCGGGGGAACTGACGGTGGCGCGGAGCGTGCGTGACGTCACGATGCGGTGGCGGGAGAAGCTGCTGTTCGAAGGGGGAGCGCCGGGGCGGCCGGCCATTCTGGTGGACGGCGACAGCGCCGCGGCCACGTCGCCCGTGGAGTTGTTGCTGCTCGCGGCGGCGACCTGCTCCGCGTCCGACGTCGTGGTCATCCTGCAGAAGCAGCGCGTCGCGCTCCGCTCGCTCGAAGTCGCCGTCCGGGGGACGCGGCGCGAGACGGAGCCGCGGCGCTATACGGCGATCCACTTCGACTTCGCCATCGCGGGCGACGGCGCGGACGAAGCGAAGGCGCGCCGAGCCATCGATCTCTCGCTCGAGAAGTACTGCTCCGTGGTCGCGTCCCTCGCTCCCGACACCCGCATCACCTACGACGTCGCGCTTCGCTAGGACACTCGCCGGCGCAGCTCTCGCCTTGGCGGGCGCGCGCGGCGCGACCGGGCAACAGCTCACGGCTACGGAGCTGGCGGTCGGCGCGACCACGGTGCTCGCACACCGGTCGTTCTGGGGCGTAGGAGTGGGGATCGCGCGGCGGCCCGGCGGGCAGGGACGCCTGGCAGTCACGGCGTGGGGGGGAGACGACGACGGGGCGTTCGGGATGCGGGTCGAGGCGAGCGCGCAGTTCCTGCTCCAGCCCGGTGCGCGCTCGGGCGGGAGCGTCTACGGCGGCCTCGGCATCGCGTTCGCCGGCGGGTCGGCGCACCGCGGCGCCGGCTATCTCATGGCGCTCCTCGGCGTGGAAGCCGCCCCGGGTCGCACGGCCGGATGGTACGCCGAACTGGGGCTCGCAGGCGGCGTGCGAATCTCCGGCGGGTGGCGGTGGCGGCGACTCCCGTCCTGGTGGTAGCGACGACCAGGGCAGCGACGCGGCAAAAAAAAGAGCGCCCGTGTCGGGGCGCCCCCGGGACGTTCCGGAAGGAGACGCTTAGGCGTTCACCCCTACGGTCGCATTGCGCGCCACCACGGGCCGGCAGTAGCGCTCGCCCAGCACGCGGAGCTCCGCGAGCTGCTCCGCGCTCAATCCCTCATAGCGGTCGGCGAGGTAGATCATCGTATCGTCGAACCACTCCTTTTGGTGCTCGGGGCCCGCCTCCAGGACGCCGCAGCGGAGAATGTGGGAAAACAGCTCGTCGCGGGCCTGCTGGAATGCGGTGGGAACGGACGCCTTCCTCGCTTCCGAACGTTTTTTCGCCATGCGCGCGTGCTCCTCTCGTCGGTTAGGGGACGCAGGGGTGCGGGGGTGCGGGGTGTGGAAACGCCCTGCAATTTAATAGACCTTGGCGGGTGGCGCAAACCGACCCACAGCGCATGCGAACTCGTGTATAATCTGGAGGCGCTCGGGCAGGCTCGTCGGGAGCGCTGCGCGTCACGCAAGGCGGGCGTATGAGTGAAGATCGCGAAGTCTACGGGCCGGATCGTGCCGAGCGACTGGTGGCGCTGCTGCGGGGGATCGCGCAACGCATCCAGGAGTTCGACCGTGCGGGCCAGCTGCTCGAGCGGACGGCGGAGCTGCAGAAGCTCCTGGGGACGGCGCGCAGTGAGCTGTTTCACTACGAGGTCCGGCTCACCTATGATACGCCCGAGATCGCGGAGAGTCGGCGCATCGTGGAGGAAGCGCAGCGACCGGCGGGCGAGGTGGCGGACCTCGAGGACGAAGATGACGATGAACCGTGGCGGAGGATCGACGAAGAATGAAGGGATTTCACACACTGCTCGTGGCGGTGGCTGTTGTCGGCGGGGGGGCGTTGTGGTACGCCGCGCAGCGCAAGCCGGCCCCGGCCTCCACCCGTACCCCGGATCGGGGCGCGCCGCCGCCTGTCGCCGCGACCGACGGATTCCGCGGCTTCACGGTGGGCTCGGACTCGGCGGCGGTCGAGGTCGTCGAGTATTCGGACTTCGAGTGCCCGTTCTGCGCTTCGTTCGCCACGGTCCAGATGCCCGTGATCCGCGAGCAGCTGGTAGCCAAGGGCAAGGTCCGCTGGCGCTACCGCGATTTCCCGCTGCCGACTCATGCATACTCCCGTTACGCGGCGCTCGCGGCCCAGTGTGCGGGTGAGCAGGGCAAGTTCTGGGAGATGCATGATCAGTTGTTTTTCCGCCACGACTGGGCGCAGACCGGTAAGAACCCCCGGTCGCTGTTCCGCGACTTCGCGAAGGGTATCGGGCTCGACCTCGACCGCTACGACGCCTGTATGGACGGCCAGCGCTACGCCGGCCGCATCCAGGCGAGCGTGGAGGAAGGCGACCGGCTGGGGGTGAACGGCACGCCGACCTTCTTCGTGAACGGGCGGCGCTTCGAGGGGCGCCCGACCTCGGACGCCTTCACGGCTCTCGTCGACAGCTTGACACGGCAGCGCAAGTCGAAGACGTGATGCGGCGTCGCCAGGCCGTCGTGCTG
Organism: Gemmatimonadales bacterium; assembly: GCA_036522535.1. Classification (GTDB taxonomy): domain Bacteria; phylum Gemmatimonadota; class Gemmatimonadetes; order Gemmatimonadales; family GWC2-71-9; genus AG12. Next base: position 7,968 of record DATDFP010000177.1, on the reverse strand, counting down.
CTGGCGCTCGGCGGGCTCCTGCTCGCGCTCTATCTGTCACTGTACAAGCTCGGCCTCATCGGCACGCTGCAGTGCGGCACGGGGAGTTGCGAGTACGTGCAGACCAGCCGCTACGCTGAGCTGCTGGGGATGCCTGTGGCGTTCTACGGCGTCGTGGGCTATGCGGCGCTGTTCGTCGTGGGCCTGGCCGGCATGCAGCCGAGGTTTGCGAACGACCGCCGGCTGACGGTGCTGCTCGCGGCGCTGTCGTCGCTGGGGCTCGCGTTCACGCTCTATCTCACCTACATCGAGCTGTTCGTGTTGCGCGCCGTGTGCCGCTGGTGCGTTGGTTCGGCCGTGATCATTGCCGCGATCTGGGCGCTCTCGATGTGGGGCGTGCGGCGCACCGATTGATGCCGGCTCCAACCCGGCAGCGTCAACGCCCGGCGCCGTGACGCCCTCATCGGAACCCGGGGCCGGCCCGCGCTGGCGTTACCTCGCCACGCTGGCGCTCGCCGCGCTGGGCGTCGTGTACGGCGACATCGGCACGAGCCCCCTCTACGCGATTCGCGAGTCGTTCTACGGGCCGCACGGCATCGGCGTCACCCCCGGGAACGTGCTCGGCGTCCTATCGCTCGTGTTCTGGTCGCTGGTGATCGTGGTCACGATCAAGTACCACATCGTGATCATCCGCGCGGACAACAAGGGGGAAGGCGGCGTGCTCGCGTTGATGGCGCTCGTGAACGGCAGCCGCCTGGCCAGGGGCCTTTCGCCCCGCCGCATCATGATCGTGCTCGGCATCTTTGGATCGGCGCTCTTGTACGCGGACGGCGGCCTGACGCCGGCGATCTCGGTGCTCAGCGCCGTCGAGGGGCTCGAGATCGCAACGCCCGCGCTCGCCCCCTGGGTGATTCCCGTCACGCTCGTCATCCTCGTCGGCCTGTTCCTGTTGCAGAGCCGCGGGACGGCGCGCATCGGCGCGTTGTTCGGTCCCGTGATGCTCGTCTGGTTCTTCACCATCGGGGCGCTGGGGTTGAGCGAAATCGTGCGGCAGCCGGCGGTGCTCGCCGCCGTGTCGCCTTATTACGCCGCGCGCTTCTTCGCCGCGGATGTGGGACGCGGGTTCGTGGTGCTGGGCGCGGTCTTCCTCGTGGTGACGGGCGGCGAGGCCCTGTACGCGGACCTCGGGCACTTCGGTCATAACGCGATCCAGATCGCGTGGTTCAGCGTCACGTTCCCCGGGCTCTTGCTCAACTACTTCGGGCAGGGTGCGCTCTTGCTCCGGGACCCCACGGCTGCCGAGAACCCCTTCTATCACCTCGCCCCGAGCTGGGCCCTGTACCCGCTGATCATCCTTGCGACCGCCGCGGCCATCATCGCTTCGCAGGCGGTCATTTCGGGCGCCTTCTCCCTCACCCGCCAGGCGGTGCAGCTGGGCTACAGCCCGCGGCTCAATATCGAGCACACGTCGTCGCGCGAGATCGGCCAGATCTACGTTCCGGCGGCCAACTGGGCTCTCATGCTCCTCACCTGCGTGCTGGTGCTCGGCTTCCGGACGTCGAGCAATATCGCCGGCGCGTATGGTGTGGCGCTGTCGACGTTGATGCTCATCACGACGCTCATGTTCTACGTGATGAGCCGTGAGGTGTGGGGGTGGAGCTTCCTCCGCGCGGCGGGCGTGGCCGGTCTGTTCCTGTGGCTCGATCTGTTGTTCTTAGCCGCGAACGCGCTGAAGATCCAGCATGGTGGCTGGGTCCCCCTGGCGATTGCGGCCGTGGTGTTCACGCTGATGACCACCTGGAGGAGGGGACGCGAGATTCTCGGCAAGCGCATGCAGGAGCGGACCGTTCCCCTCAAGATGCTGCTCGCCGATCTCGCCGCCGAGCCGCCCGTGCGCGTGCCGGGGACGGCGGTGTACATGTACGGCAGCCCTGACGGCACGCCGCCCGCGCTCGTGCACAACCTGGCCCACAACAAGGTGCTGCACGAGAGGATCGTGTTCCTGACCGTGGTGACGCACGACGTCCCCCACGTCTCGCCTACGGAGCGCGTGACGGTAAAGCCTATCGGGAAGGGATTTTACGGCGTGTCCGCCCGGTACGGGTTCATGGACGAGCCCGACATTAAGGACATCCTGGGGGCGTGCCGCTGGAAATCGCTCGACATCGCCATCGAAGGAACGACGTTCTTCCTCGGTCGCGAGACCCTGGTCGCCTCCGACCGGCCCGGCCTGGCGCGGTGGCGCGAGACGCTGTTCGCATTCCTGTCGCGCAACGCCATGCGCGCGACGGCGTTCTTCAAGATCCCGGCGAATCAGGTCTTCGAAGTGGGAGCGGAGGTGGAGCTATAGGGGACCTCATTCGACCTGGCCGAACTTCGCGATGTCCTCCGGCAATTCCTCCTGCGTCGTTGTCGCCTGCGCGCCCTGAACCATCCTGCGGATCTGCTCGACCACGTCCGGATTCGCGAGGGTCGTGACGTCGCCGACGTCTCTGCGATTCGAGATGGCCGCGAGCACGCGGCGCATGATCTTCCCGGAGCGCGTCTTGGGCATATCCGGCACGATGTACACGTGCTTGGGTCGGGCGATCTTGCCGATGACCTCCTCGTTCGCCTTGACCACGCGATCGACGATGTCCTGGCTCGGTTGCACGCCGGGCTTGACCGCGATGTACACTTCGGGCACGCGCCCCTTCACCTCGTCCTGGACGGGCACCACCGCCGCCTCGGCGACTTCCGGGATCGTGAGGCAGGCGGACTCGATCTCCTTCGTGCCGAGGCGGTGGCCGGCGACGTTGATGACGTCGTCAATGCGGCCCAGTATGCGGAAATAGCCATCCGCTGCCTGCACCGCCCCATCGCCGCACATGAAGGGCCAGTCGCGCCAATCCTTGCTCCGGGGATTCTTGTTGTACTTGGCGAAATACGTCTTGACGTAGCGGTCGCGGTCGCCCCAGATCGTCTGCATGATGCCCGGCCACGGATTGCGGATACAGATGTTGCCAGCCCTGCCGGACCCCTTGGGCACCTCCGCGCCGGTCTCGTCGTAGATCACCGGATGAATCCCGGGCGCCCCGGGACCGCAGCTGCCCGGCTTCATGGCGTGGATCGCCGGAACGGTCGTGCCGAGAAAGCCGCCGGTCTCGGTCAGCCACCAGGTATCGGTGATCACGGCTTCCCGCTTGCCGACCTCGTCGTAATACCAGCGCCATGCTTCCGGCTCGATCGGCTCGCCCACCGTGGTCATCGACTTGAAGTGGTACTTGTACTTGCGCGGTTCCTGAGGACCGAGCTTCCGCAGCATCCGGACCGCCGTAGGCGCGGTGTGGAAGATGTTCACGCCCAAACGCTCCGCAATGCGCCAGGGCCGCCCCGCGTCGGGAAACGTCGGTACGCCTTCGTACAGCACGCTCGTCGCCGCGTTCGCCAGGGGTCCGTAGACGATGTAAGAATGCCCGGTGATCCAGCCGATGTCCGCCATGCACCAATAGGTATCTTCCGGATGGATGTCGAGAATCCACTTGGACGTGGCGGTGACGTAGGACAGATAACCACCGATACTGTGCTGGGCCCCCTTGGGCTTGCCCGTCGTTCCGCTCGAGTACATCAAGAACAGCGCCCCCTCCGACGGCAGGGCAACCGGCTCGACCTTCTTGCCCTTGTGGTCCTTGAGCAGGTCGTTGACGAAGAAGTCACGGCCCGGGACCATCGGCGTCTGAGCGGAGTATCGTCCGGGGTAGCGCTGCCAGACCAAGACCTTCTCGACGTGCTGCCCCAGGTCTTGCGCCGTTCGAACCGCGATGTCGGCATTCGCCTTGTGGTCGATCAGCGCTCCGTTGCGCCAGTACCCGTCCACCGTAATCAGCACGTGGCTGCCTGAATCCTGAATGCGGGCGCCGCACGCCTGACCGCTGAAGCCGCCGAACACCTGTGAGTGGATGATGCCCAGGCGGGCACACGCCAGCATCGTGATCGGCAGCTCCGGAACCATGGGCATATGCAGGGTGACGCGGTCTCCTGCCTTGAGGCCCAGGTCGCGGAGCAACGCAGCCATTTCGTTCACGCTCGTATACAGGTCCTGATACTTGATCGCCACGTCCGGCTCCGCTTCCGGCTCGGGCACGAAAATGAGCGCCGCTTTGTTCCTGTACTTGTCCAGGTGGCGGTCCACGCAGTTGTACGACGCATTGAGCTTGCCACCGACGAACCATTTCCAGAACGGCGCATCACTGGTGTCGAGCACGGTGTGATACGGCTCGAACCAGGTCAGCATGTCGGCATATTCTCTGAAACAGTCGGGGAAGCGGTCGAGGCTGAACTTTTCCAGGATGTGCGGGTCCCGCATGTTCGCCTGTGCTTTGAATTTCTCGGAGGGTTGATAGTATCCCTCCTCCTTCCAGTGCACGGCGATCTGGGCTTCGCTGACCTCGGTCAGCTCCCTGGTGTCAGTGGTCTTTGCCATGTGATTTTCCCGCAGACGAACACATAACCCGTTGCCGTCCCGCACTAGCCGGTCCGACGCGCTCAGCGCCGAGTCGAGCTTCCCGCGAGCGAGCGCCGCGCGTTTTCATCCCGTTTAACGTATGCGCCGCGCTCGACGCGAGGTCAAGGAGTGTCGCGGCCTTGCAATATGCGCCACGCCGCTCGGTCTGCGACGGCGGGAGCGTGCCGAGTCCCACGATTGTTTTGACAACTGCTTGATGAGCCGCAGGTTAGCCGGCTGGCACCGGAGTCGCATACGGGTCTGTCCGGTGACCTATGGAGCTAACGGTGGAGGAACTGGTTGGAATGTCGACGCGCCCGGCCGAAAAGGTTCTGGCCGCACCCGAGGCGCTAAACCTCGATACGCGGACGACGTTTCGCCGCGCCGCCACCGAGCTGTTGGAGCAGCTACCGGAGGGCGCCGGGCGGCTGGTTATTGAGTTGTCGGGGACGCGGGCTGTGGACAGCGCCGGATTGGGCGCGCTGATGCTGATCCAACGCAAGGCCTCCGAGCGCCGGCTGACCGTGTGCCTGCGGGGCGCGAACGATGAGCTGCGGTTCCTCCTGGTCTTGACCAAGCTGGACGACCTATTCGAACTGGAGAGCGGCGCGTCGTAACGCCGCCGTAAAGGGGCCTGGGAAAGGCCCCCTTGAGAGGAACCTGGGCGTGAACACGATACGCTGGTATCATCGACTGAGCCTCCTCATGGTCTTGGGGATAGCGCTTGCAGCGGCCCTATTTCCTCACTCGGCAACCACGGCGTCGGCGTCAGACGTGATCGACAAGCCCCGTCAGGCTCGCCTGGTGGCGCGATTCAAGTGCGCGAAGGCCGGCGGGCCGGATTTGCACACCCGGCTGAACGTCTACCTGTTCGAAGACGGTGTCGCTCGTCTGTTCCCCCTTCGCAGGGGACAGGGGCAGCCCGACGGCGTCGCGCAGTATTCCTGGGTGCGGATGAACGCCTCGACCCTTCGTATCGGCCATGCCACCGCCGCATTGGCGCCCAGTGGCGATATGGAGATGTCGGGCATGCACTGTCTTCACCAGTAGCAGCCGGACGGCGCCAGGGCGCTGACGTGTTCAACTACGATCGCTCGCTCACACGGTCCCCGACCCTGGTGTCGAGCGACTACCCCCGTTCGCTCACCACCTTCTCCACCATCCTGACTTCCGTGAGCGGAGAAGCCGTTCGGATTCATTGGTTTCATGTGCCGCCGCCGTGGGCCTGGTGGGGGCTGGCGCGGGCTGAGTACTGCGGTAACTGAAAGAGGCGTAGAAAAGAGACGTGAAAAAGGGGCGTGAAAAGAGGGCGTGAAAAGGAGGCGCCACGCCTCTTTTTCACGCCTTCTTTTCACGTTTTCTTTTCACGTCTTCTTTTCACCTCTCTCTCGCACGATATTGCCCCACCATGGGGCCTCCAGAGCACGGCGCGATGCTCCGAGCTGACGGGCTCCGGCACGCCTTTGGGCATGTGATCGCGCTGGATGACATCTCGTTCAGTCTCGCGCCCGGTCGAACGCTCGTCATCTTCGGTCCCAATGGGGCGGGGAAGACGACGCTCCTGAAGGTGCTTGCGGGTCTGATCCGGCCGCAGGCGGGACGCGCTGCCGTGGCCGGGGGGCGCCGGGCCATCGGCTGGATCGGGCACCAGAGTCATCTCTACGCTCACCTCACGGTGGCGGAGAATCTCGTGTTCTGGGCGGCGCTGTACGACGTCCCCGCCGGACGGCGGCGGGCCCGCGCCGCGGAGGTGATGCGCCGTCTCGCGATCGCGGACCAGGCCGACCGGCGGGTCTGGGCCCTCTCCCGCGGGCTGGCGCAGCGGGCCGCGATCGCCAGGGCGCTGATGCACGACCCGCAGGTGCTCCTCCTCGACGAGCCGTTCACGGGGCTCGACCTCGCGGCGGCAGCGGAGGTTCGCGCCCTGCTCACCCAGCTTCGTGGCGCCGGCCGGGTGGTCGTGCTCGCCACGCACAACGTGGACGAAGGGGCCGAACTGGCCACCGACGTGGCGTTCCAAAGGCGCGGGCGCTTCGTGCATTTCGCGCCACGCGGGGCGCACGAGTCGGCCGAGATCGCGGAAGCCTACCGGCGCGCCGTTGGGGCGGGGGCGGCGGGAGGAGCGGGGGGGACCACTGGTGGCTGACACCCTGCGCCACGCCTGGACGATCGCGCGCAAGGACCTGCTCCTCGAGTTCCGCACGCGGACGGCGGTGCTGTCTGCCGTCGTGTTTACGGCGCTGGTGCTGACGGTGTTCAACTTCGGACGCGACCCGACCGCCGTGGCGACGATCGACCTGGCGCCGAGCATCCTATGGGTGACGTTCAGCTTCGCCGCGATTCTGGCCCTGAACCGCGCGTTCCAGCTCGAGCTCGAGAACGATGCTTTGGAAGCGCTGCTCGTGTCGCCCATCAGCCGCACCAGCCTGTACCTCGGTAAGCTCGTCGCCAACCTGATGTTCGTGGCGGTGGTGGAGTGCGTCGCTCTGCCCCTTTTCGTACTGTTCTTCGATGTTCCGGTGTGGCGGGCCCTGGCGCCGCTGGTCGCGGTGATCGCCCTCGCGACCGTGGGGTTCGTGGCGGTGGGGACCCTGTTCAGCGCGATGGTGATCCGCACGCGCTTCGCCGAGCTGATGCTCCCCGTGCTGCTGCTGCCGTTCTTCATCCCACCGCTCACGGGCGCGGTGCAGGCGACGGCGCGGTTGCTGGACGGGCGTCCCTTGAGTGAGGCGGCGGGGTGGCTTAGGTTGCTCGCCGGCTACGACGTCGCGTTCCTCGTGCTCGCGACGCTGCTCTTCCCGCACACGGTGGACGAATGAGACTTGCCCGCGCGGGCCGTTGGGTCACCCTCGTTGGGCTCGTACTGCTGGCCGGCGTGTACCTCCGGGCCCTCGCCTTCACGCCCATCGAGCGGTCGCAGGGGCCGGCGCAAAAGATCTTCTACCTGCACATGCCGGCGGCAGTCTGGGCGGAGCTGGCGATGGGGCTCGTCGGCCTTGCCGGAGTCTTCTATCTGTTTCTCAAGGACCCGCGGCTCGACCGGTTCGCCGCCGCGTCCGCCGAGGCCGGCACCGTCTTCGCCGCCATCGTGCTCACCACCGGGCCGATCTGGGGGAAGCCGATCTGGGGGACCTGGTGGACCTGGGATGCGCGGCTGACCCTCACGCTCCTCCTCTTTTTCCTTTATATGGGGTACTTGCTGCTCCGTAGCGCGACCCCCGACCCGGAGCTCCGCGCCAGGTACTCGGCGGTGCTCGGAATCTGCGGTCTGGTGCTGGTGCCCTTCATCCACCTGAGCACCGTGATGTTCCGTACGCTCCACCCTGCGCCGATCGTGTTGAAGCCGAGCCAGCCTTCCTTGCCGGGAAGCATGCTCATCACCCTGCTCTTCTCGTTCGGCGTGTTCACCCTTCTGTATATCGGGTTTGTGATGCAGCGTTACGGGTTGTCGCTGCTGCAAGAGGAGCTGGCGGCACGGGAGCGGGCGGCGGCGGTGGCGAGGGGCC
>DATDFP010000176.1:0-2016 GCA_036522535.1 Gemmatimonadales bacterium | reverse complement strand
ACGAAACCCGGACAGCATCGCGCGCGATCTCGCGACGTTGCTCGTGGCGCGGCGCTTGCTCGTCGCCGCGCCATGGCCTCGCGCGACCCTGCCCGAGGTCGGGCGCGCGGCCTCCCGGAGGGCCAGACCAAGGGCAAGATCGAGGGCAAGCGCGAAGGCAAGATCAAGGGCAAGCGCGAAGGCAAGATCGAAGGCAAGATCGAAGGCAGGCGCGAGGGCAAGATCGAGGCGCTGCTCGCGGTGCTGACCGCGCGCGGATTCGCGCTCGACAGCGGCCGGCGCCGCCAGATCGGCCGCGCGCGCGACCTCGCATAGCTCGAGCGCGGGATTGCGCGCGCGGTGGCGTCCCGGACGATCGCCGACGTGTTCGACGCCGGCTGACGCGCCGGCCTCGCCGCGCGAGCAGCCTCCCGCAGAACGCTCGAACCCGAGAGGCGCTGGGCCGTGTGCGTCACGTGGATCGAACAGAGAGCAGCTTCGCGATCTCTGCGACCTGGGCCTGGGAGAGCGGCCCATGCGCGAGCGCGCCAACGTTCTCTTCGACCTGGGCCACCGTGCGAAAGCCGGGGATCGGGATGAGCGCCGGACTCGCTCCCCAGAGCCAGGCCAGCGCGCCCTGAGCAAGAGTACGGCCGCCAGAGGTCAACACCTCGCGCACCGCCAACAGCCGGCGCAGGAACTCCGGGCTCGGTACTCCGTTGGTAAAATACTTCATCCATACCGGGGTGCGTCCGCGCACATCGTCGTTGCCCAGCGACGGCGCGCCGGGGCTGGAGAACTTGCCGGTCAACAGCCCCATGGCGAGCGGACCACGATTGATACCGGCGAGTCCGAGCCGCTCGCACAGCGCAACCATCTCCGGCGCGGGGTCGAGGACGTTGGCCTGGAACTGCACGGCGCTGACGTGCTTGCCGGCCGCGGCGAATGCCTCGGCGCGCTCGATGAAGTCGGTGCTCCAGCCGTAGGTGCGGATGAGGCCCTCGGTGACCAGTCGTTCCAGCGCTGGGATCATGTCCAGCGCCTGCGCGACCGGCAGGTCGTTGAGGTGGAGCTGGAACAGGTCGATATGATCGGTACCGAGGCGGCGCAGGGACGCCCTCGCGGCCTGGCCGACATGTCGCGGAGTGGCATCGGGCTCGAACGTGTGCCGGGTTTGCTCGTCGAAGGTGTTACCCCACTTGGTGGCGATCACCACCGAGCCGCGGTCGGCGCCCAGCGCCTGCCCGAGGATCCGCTCACTGTGGCCCGCGCCGTAGACGTCCGCGGTGTCGAAGAAGGTCACGCCGAGCTCGAGCGCCCGGCGGATCGCCCGGATCGATTCGGCGTCGTCGACCTGCCCCCAGCCCTGCGGGATGTCTCCGGACCAGAACGGGCCGCCGATCGCCCAGCAGCCCAGGCCCAGGGCGCTGACCTCGAGACCGCTGCGGCCGAGGGGTCGGGTGGTTGCGGTTGTCATGCCGGCGATTCTGCCACGCGAGGAGGTCACCACGCGTCTCCGTCTCACGGCGCCGCGGGAGTCGATCAGGAGCGCTCGACCCACCACCCCGACGCGCTGGACCTCGACGCCATCATCGCCGACCCCGAGCGCCTCCCCTGGCAGCCGTGTGCACCCGTGGGCCTCGCGAGCGGGGACGTGTGGCCAGCGAGACCGGTGGGCTGCCGCGCACGTGTCTCGGTCAGTTCTCGGGCGCGACCGCCGCGCCGTCGTCCCAGGTGTTGTTGGCCCAGACGTTCCCCGGTGCCGTCGAGTCGAAGCTGGTCACCGGGCCGTAGGCCGCGCACATGTTGTTGGTGCCGCGCTGGAACACGTTGCCGGTGTAGACGATGTGCGAGGCGGGGTGCTCCACGCCAGCGCCACCGTACGTGCAGAACGACGCTCCTGCGTTCGCGCCCAGGAAGTTGTCCTTGATCAGCGCCGCCGGGAGCGGACCGAAGTGCGGGATGAGGTTGATACGCCGGTGCACCCGCCGCCGGAGACGTTCACCGGCGCATCGCACACCACCGTGTTGTGGACGA
>DATDFP010000175.1:0-8814 GCA_036522535.1 Gemmatimonadales bacterium | reverse complement strand
GTATGGCGACGTCGAACCCCAGGCTCCCCCTGGCACCCGACGCCGTCGCCGTGAGGTTCACGCGCGTGGCGCGCACGAGGAGCGCGCGACCCGGGGACGGAAACTCCACGCCGTCGGACGGCTGTGCGGACCAGGTGACGGACGTGTCCGGTAGCGGCTCTGTCCCCGACCTCGCCTGGACCACGACGAGCGAGCCGCGCTCCAGGCGCCCTGTCACCGAGACAGCCAGTGTACCGCCTGGTGCGGCGGTCTCTCCGCAGCCCCACAGGAGCCCCATCAGGAGAATCACGCGACCGACCGGCACTCGATACGTACTCCGTCGAACGTCAGACATCAGACATCAGCGGTGACGTCTGACGTCTGACGTCTGATGTCTGATGTCTGATGTCAGTATCAGCGAATCCCGTGCAAAATCGTCCCGCCCGTCCCGACGGCCCAGACGTCAACGAAGAAGCCCCCGGCGCTGCGGTTGTCGACCGCCTTCAGGTTCTCCGTCGAACCGCTGGCCATTGCGCTCCACGAGCCGCCGTTCCAGTGGACGATGGTGCCGCCCGAGCCGACTGCGAACACATCCGCCGGCCCACTCGCAGCGATGCCGAACAGGTTTTCAGTGGTCCCGCTCTCCTGCCCACTCCAAGCGGCACCGTCGGGTGAATGAACGATCGTCCCACCGGTGCCGGCGAGCCATATGTCCGTCAGCCCGGATTGGCCGCCGGCGCCCGTACCGGAGTGGATCGAGGCGGTCGTGTTCAGCGTGAGCGGGCTCCAGACGGTACCGTTCCAGTGGAGGCCGGTGCCTCCCTGACCGGCCGCGTACCAGTCGTTCGCCCCCGGCCCGCCCGTGAGGAAGAGCGAATCCGTCGTGTTGCTCGTCTGCTGGATCCACGTGGTGCCGTCCGCGGAATAGAGAATCACACCGCCCGCCCCGACCGCGAAGACCTCCGTACTGTTGCTGCCGCCCCCGACCCGGGAGACCGAAAAGAGCGGAGTCGTCACGCCGCTGGACAGGAACTCCCAGTTCACGCCGCCATCGCCGGAGTACACGATCGTCCCACCGTCGCCCACGATGTACACGACGCCACCACTACCGCCGCCAGCATTGGCATCCACCCCGTAGAGGTTGATCCCGGTAAGCGCGAGCCCCGTATTCACCGCGCTCCAGCTCGTGCCGTCGTAGTAAAGAATGGTCCCGTTGTCCCCCACCGCCCAGCCGGTGGTGAGGCCGCCAAAGCCGCCATTTATCCTGACGCTTCTCAGGGTCTCGGTGGTAGGGGAGGTCTCGCTGACCCACCGCAGGACGCTCGAGTCCGCGGGCAGCTTCGTCGACACGAACACCTGGAACGTGAACGCGGTCACGGAAGGCCCGAGCGTGAACTGCCACGTCTTCGGGGAGGTCGTCGAACCCTGACCCAGGACGACCCCGCTGCTGAACTTGAAGAACTTCTGGTCGGTCCCCAGAAAGGTTCCCGTGCCGTCCTCGTTCGCCACGTCGACGGGCCCCGAACCTCCTGTCGTGTTCGGCCCCGAAAAGAGGAACACCTTGACCCCGCCGGTGTCCGCCGTCGTCCCGTCCGCCGTGTTCATCGGCTGCGCGGTCAGATTCTTCACGGTCACATCGGCCTGCCACGTGGGGGCGCTGTAGCTGATGTTGCTCCCGGCGAGCGTCACGAGCGTGTCCTGCCCGCCCAGGACGGCCTCGAAGTTGAGGCCGCGGGTTGACGCAGCCGTTGAGCTCCCGCACGAGAGCGTCCCGGCGGTTACGCGCGCCTCGCAGGTGATCGCGGCCGTGAAGCCGCCCCCCGGCACCGTCACCGGCGCGGTCGCCTCGCGATCCGCGCACGCGACAGCGAACGTGCTCGACCAGGTCACGGCCAGAATCAATTGGAGTCTGGGCTTCATCAGGCACCTCGGAGCGATGGGCGAATGAATGGAGCGATTGTTCTCATACGGCGGCCAGCGCCCCGGCGGGCGCGAACGCCGCTTGATGCCAGGGGCTCGCGGGATAGGCCTTGAGCCATTCGAGCTTCCCGGACGCACGGGCGCAGCGGATGCAGGGGAGGCTGTCGAGCACGTCGCCACCGCCCCCCGCGCGCGGCCGCTGGGCCGAGCGGAGCCGCCGCAGCCGCCCGACGTAGCTCCGGTGCGCATCGGCGAGCGACTCGACGTTGAGATCGGCCACGACCTCGGCGTCGTTCGCCCCGTACTGGGAGAGCTGGCAGCAAGTGCAGACGCGACCGCGCGTGTCGACGTAGATGCGCCGGAGCGCGAACGTCTCGCACGGCGTTTCGGGACCGTCGAACGGGGCCCCGTAGTCGAGCGCCACCACCGTGCGGCGGCCGGGCTCCGCCGCAAGCGCCTCGACCTCCCGGCGCACCGCCATCCACTCCTCGGGAGGGAGATCGCTGTCACGGGCCGCGCTCCCCGGCACCGGCTGCGGCAGGATCACGTGCAGGCGGTGACACCCCAGGTCCTCGGCCAGGTCGGCCGCCTGTCGCAGCTGGTGCCGATCCCGGCGGTCGACCACGATCGACAGGGCCGTGAAGATCCGCCGGCTCGTCATCAGCGCCACGGCCAGCAGCACCCGGCGGAAGCTCCCGCGCCCGCGCTCGGCGTCGTGGACCTGCTCGGTCGCCCCCGAGAGACTCAAGCGGACGGCCTGTGGCGGGCACCGGTCGAACAACGGCATCAGCCGCTTCACGTGCCAGCCGTTGCTGACGAAGCGATAGGGGACCCCGCGGCCGGCGAAAAACTCGACCAACCGATCGAGCTCCGGATGCAACAGCGGTTCGCCACCGGTGAGGCTGACGACAACCGAGCCGTAGAGCGCGATCGCCTGATCCAGCACCGACTCGATCAGGCCGGCGTCGAGCGACCGAACGGTCGTCACGTCATCCCGAATGCAATGCGGGCAGCGGAGGTTGCAGTGCTCCGTCAGGGCAAACCCGAGCAGCATCGGGACGCCTGCGCCGGGGATCGGCATGTCTAATCGTCTGGTTGTCTAAAAGACCGTGCTTCCGCCTGTGTCGCCGCCGCCGTCGATCGGCGATCCTGTCTGGAGAGTGAGATCTGTAAGACGAGGGAGCTCGGTGATCTCGGGCTTCACCCACGGGCGCCGGGCGCCGCCCGGTGACGCCGGGGACTCGAGTGGCTGCTGGGCGTTGGGTTCGTGTGTCGGCATCGTATCCCCCGTGTTCGGTCCCCTGGTGGGTTCAACCAGTTGTCTGAGCGGAGATTCGCGACGCAACATCTTTACCCCTCGGACCGGGGCCCGCAAGGGACCAAGGGCCGCCGGCGGCATCGGCGTGGCATCACAAATCTGCTACCTATACCGCCTTCAACCGATCCAGGATCCGCTCGGCGAGGGCGATCGAGAACCCGGGGAGGGCCGCGATCTCGGGACCCGTCGCGGACTTCACGCCGGCGAGCGAGCCGAAGCGCTCGAGCAACGCGCGCCGCCGGCTCGGGCCGATGCCGGGGATGGCGAGGAGCTCCGAGGTGATGGTCCGCGCCGCCCGGCGCTTCCGGCTGTAGCTCACCGCGAAGCGGTGCGCCTCGTCGCGGGCGCGCTGCAGCAGGCGCAGCGACGGGCTGCGGCGCGACAGGCGCAGCGGATCGGACCGGCCCGGCAGGAAAATCTCCTCCTCCTTCTTCGCCAGGCTGACGATTGGGAGCTCCCCCTGCCCCAGCGTCCGGGCCGCGTCGAGCGCCGCCGAGAGCTGGCCCTTCCCCCCGTCGATCACCACCAGGTCGGGGAGCGGCTTCTGTTCGGCCAGCCGGCGCGACAGATATCGGGTCGCCACCTCGTGCACCGCCGCGAAGTCGTCCTGCGGCGCCCCCTTGATCTTGAACCGGCGGTACTCGGCTTTCTTCGGCCGCCCCGCCTCGAACCACACGAGCGAGCCGACGGTGTCGCGTCCCTGGTTCGTGGAGATGTCGATGCACACGAACGAGCGCGGCACGGCGGCGAGGCCCAGGTCCCGCCCCAGCGCGAACACGGGGTCCGCGGCGCGCTCGTCGATGTCGAAGCTCTCGATCTTCAGGCTGTCCAGTAAATGGCGCGCGTTCTGGTCGGCGAGCTGTGCGAGCTTGGCGTAGGTTCCCCGCTGGGGCACGTGCCAGTCAACCTCCGGCGCGAGCTGCTGCAACCACTCGAGGTCCTCGGGCGGAAACGGCAGCAGCACGCGCTGCACCCGCTGCTCGAGCGGCAGATAGCAGCGGACGAGGAACGCCGACAGCACCGCGCCCTCGCCCTCGTGCTCCACATTCTCGAGGAAACGGTGATCGCGGGCGATGAGCCGGCCCTCGCGCACCCGGAGCACCACGCCGCACGCGTCGTCGCCGTCGCGCGCCAGACCGACGGTATCCGCGTCCCCTCCGCCCACGAGCTCGACCGTCTGCGGCTGCTCCAGCTGATCGAGCCACTGCAGGGCGTCGCGCAGCTGGGCCGCGCGCTCGAAGTCGAGGCGCCTCGCCGCCTCCTGCATGCGCTCGCGCAGCCGGATGCGCACGTCCACCGTCTTCCCCTCGAGGAAGAGCAGCACATCGTCGATCATGCCGCGGTAGCTCTCCTGGCTCTGGTAGCCCACGCACGGCGCCCGGCAACGGTCGATGTGGTAGTCGAGGCACGGCCGGTCGGGCGCCTCGCGCGGCAGGTCCCAGTGGCACGACCGCACGGTGAAGAGGCGCCGGATGATCTTGAGCGTCCGGCGCAGCGTGGCGACGTCGGTGTACGGCCCGAAGTAGCGGGCTCCGGGGATACTCACGCGCCGCACGACGAGCACCCGCGGGAAGGGCTCCGCCAGCGTCACGGCGATGCGGGGATAGCTCTTGTCGTCGGTGAGGCGGATGTTGAAGCGCGGCTTGTGCTCCTTGATGAGGTTGTTCTCGAGGAGCAGCGCCTGGGCCTCGTTCGGCACGACGATGGTCTCGAGGTCGGCGATCTGGCGCACCAGGGCGGCGCGCTCGGGCGTGGACTCGGACTCGGGGCCGAAATAGCTCGGCACCCGGGACCGTAAGCTCTTCGCCTTCCCCACGTACAAGATCTCGCCCGCCGCGCCCTTCCAGAGGTACACCCCGGGCTGGTCGGGGAGACCCTGCAGTTTGCGGGCGATCAGCTCACGAGCTTCCACAGGCGTGCGGCATCCGGAT
Organism: Gemmatimonadales bacterium; assembly: GCA_036522535.1. Lineage (GTDB taxonomy): Bacteria > Gemmatimonadota > Gemmatimonadetes > Gemmatimonadales > GWC2-71-9 > AG12. Next base: position 3,666 of record DATDFP010000175.1, on the reverse strand, counting down.
GTTTCCCGGCCAGCGTGACGGCGAGGTACACCGACCCAAACATAGCGACGCTTGCCAGGGCCTGGAGCGCGGGGCGGTAGGTCTGAGCGGCCCACGCGACGCCCGTACCCGCGCCGGTCGCGACGAGCGCGGCCGCGAGGGTGACTGCCACGGATCGCCACTCGCCCGGTCCGAGGATGGCCCCGATCCGGGCGTCGAGATCGCGCAGGTGCAGGATCACGTTCACCCACGCGCCGAGGGAAGACCCGAGCGCCACGCCGGCGGGACCGAAGCGCTGCATCAGGAGCGCCGCGAGCGCCGTGGAGAGCAGCAGTGAGGACGCGGCGATCTTCACCGGCGTGCGCGTGTCCCGCAGCGCATAGAAGCCCGACGCGAACAGCTTGACGGTGGCCTGGCCCAGCAACCCCACGCCGTACGCGGCGAGCACCCCGCCGACCAGCTCCGTATCCGACGCCGCGAACCGCCCCGTCTGGAACAGCGCGCCCACGATCACCGGTCCGAGGGCCACGAACGCGAACGATGACGGCACGACGAAGTAGAAGATGCGCCGGAACCCGGCCGCGAGCCGCGCCCGCAGCAGCTCGTTCGGCGTACCGGCCGCCGCGTCCCGGGACAGCTCGGGAAGAGTCACCGCGGCGACCGACACGCCGAACAGGCTGATGGGCAACACCTGAAGGAGCTGGGCGTAGCCCAGGCTCGAGAGGCCGCCCGCCCCCGTGAACGACCCGAGGAAGGTGTCCACGAGCCCCGAGATCTGCGCGACCCCGGCCCCGAGCACCAGTGGTCCCCACGCCACGAGCACGTCGCGCACGCCTTCCGCCCGCGTCGTGAACCGCAGTGCGAGCCCCCCACCCTGGAGCAGCGCCCAGCAGGCGGGCAGCTGCACGGCGATCTGCAGCACGCTGCCCGCGACCGTCCCCCATGCGAGAGCCAGCGCCAGGCGGTGCATCTGCGCGTCCGGGGGGAGTGCGCGCCCCGCGAGCCAGGTCCCCGCCGCGACGAGGGCGACGATCCCGGCGATGTTCCACAGCGCCGGTGCCGCGTATGGCAGGAAGAAACGTCGATGGGTGTTCAGGATACCGAGGCACCACGCCGACACCACCATGAGCCCGGTCATCGGGAACAGGATCCGGACCAGCGTGACCGTGAGGCGGCGGCGTGGCTCGTCGAACCCCGTGGCGATGACCGCGGTGATCGCGGGCGCGAACGCGACGCCGAGAACCGCGAGCGCGCCGGTGGCGAGGAGCAGCAGGCCCAGGACCGCGCCGGCGAGGGCCCGGGCGGCCGACTTGTCGGGCCGCTGATTGAGCGCCGCGTAGACCGGGATGAACGAGGCGGAGAGGGTGCCCTCGCCCAGGAGATTGCGGATCGTGTTGGGGATGCGCAGGGCGGCGCGGAACGCGTCCGCCGCCACGCTGGTATTGCCGAAGTAGTAAGCGAAGACCCGCTCGCGGACGTAGCCCAGGACGCGGGTCAGGAGGATTCCGGCGGCGACTTGCGCGGCGTGACGCCCGCCACCTCCCGTCAGGTGGCCTTCTTCCGGTTGGGGTCCTCCAGCAAGCGCTGCATGAACTGCAACTCCTCCCGCATCCCGGTCAGCGAGCGGTTCACTTCCTCGAGGTCGCTCTCCACCGCTTCCATACGCCGCCGCAGCTCGGTGAGGTCCGCCCCGCCGCCCCCCCCGTTGCTCTGTCCCTCGAGGCGCCGCGCCAGCGAGCGTCCCAGCGGGGAATCGACGAGGATCGCCGTGATGGGAATCATCAGCGCGATGCCCAGCACGATCACGAGGATCCACATGTCAGGGATTCTACGGAGCGTCCGCCCACCGCGCCACCTCCCGCTCCAGCGCATCGAGCAGCCCCGGGCCGTAGCGGATCAGGAACGACGCCAGCGTGAGCACCCGCTCCTGGGGCTGGCCCCGCGGGTACACCGCGGCGCGCGCACGGACGATCCTGCGTATCAGCGTCTCGTTCTCGCGCTTGAGGCTCGCGACGAGCTTCTTTTCGATCTCCTGCGTGCCGGCGAGCGCGGCATTGCGCGCCGATTGCACGCTGCGCTCGAGCGTCGGGTCCACATGGGCCACGACCTCCGCCAGTCGCGCGTAGCGCGCCTCGATCTCCCGGCGCAGCTCGGCGAACGAACCCTCGGCGTCGGGGGGCAGCGACTCGCGCACCAGACGCGCTTCCAGCTCGCCCGGCCTCCCGTCGAACGCTTCGAGCCCGAGGCCATGTCGCTCCATGAGCTTCTCGACCCGAGCCTCGACGATCACCCCCGACCAGCGCGGCACAGGCGTCTGGCGCTCGATCCCGCCGTCCAGCGCCCCGTACAGCGGCGCCGCGTCGGCGAGGTACCCGAGCTCCGCCGGCCCGGCGGCGTAGGCGACCGTCGGAAGCAGCGCCGCCTCGATCACGGGACGGAGCAGCACGTTGGGCGAGAGTCGCTCCGGCGCCTCCCGCGCGATGTGCTCGAGCTCCGCGCGGGTGAAGCGCTCCTCGCTGCGCCGGGTGACAAAAGCCTCCCCCTCCGGCCGCAGCCGATCGCGGCCCTGGCTCGCTTCGACGAGCACGGGGCTATAGCCATCGGCCAGGGTGACCGCAAGATGTTGCAGCAGCCAGGGCGCCGCGCTCTCTTTTGCGCCGCGGTCGTGTGCCCGCAGCACGGCAAGCCCCCGCGGCGCCAGGAGCGCGTTCAACGCCGCCGCGAACGCGTCGGCGAGCGAGGCTTCCGGATCGTATGCCTCCCCGAGCCAGCGGAGCACGTCGGCCTTGAACTCGCTGTCGGGTGTCCCCGCGCGCAGCCGCTCCAGCGCCGCGTGGATCTCGGGGCCGCAGGGCTCGCGCGCGAGCGGCCGCAGCGGGGCGTCTCCCGGCCGCTCCCGGAGCACGATCTCCGTCAGGTCGCCGGCCGAATCCAAGAACCAGGTATGGTTCCCCTCGGCGAAGTCGTGATCGTCCCCTGCCACCCAGAAGACCGGTACCACCGGGGCACCCCCACCGCTCGAGGCGCGCTCGAGCCGCCGGGCGAGCGCGATGGCGGAGAGGGCCTTGTAGATCGTGTAGAGGGGCCCTGTAAAGAGCCCGGGCTGCTGCCCCGTCGTGACGACCAGTACCTCGCCCTGCGCGAGCCGGTCGCGTCCCGGCCCCGGGAGCACCGAGGCCAGCACCTCGCGCCCGATCGGCCGCGGGCGCGGTGCGCGGGCCGGCAGCTCGAGCGGCGCGATGGGAGTAGCAACAATCCTTGGTATCAACGCTCCCCCTCCCCCACGTTCCTCCGTCATTCGCCGAAGACGTCCGCCTGAAACGTGAGGACCTCGATGCCGGGTTCCCGCCACGCCGTCGGCGGCAGCCCCGCCTTGCGACATGCCGCCGCGAGCAACTCCTCCGGGCCCCAGTGGTGAGTGGAGGCCACCTGAGGGAGCAGCAGGCCGACCTGGTGGCCGCGCTGCACGATCAGCCCGTCCCGGCCGATCACGATCCGTCCCGGATCGGCGGGCGCATCCAGCGTGGCCGGTTGGGACAGTACCGAGATCTCGATCGCGAGCTCGGACAGCTCGTTGGGCGTGACGGGCGGAAAGCGAGGGTCGTCCCGCGCTGCGGCCACCGTCATGTCGCGCACCAGCTCGCCGAGCGGGCGGTCGGCCGCAATGCGGCCGATGCAGCCGCGCAG
>DATDFP010000174.1:0-10884 GCA_036522535.1 Gemmatimonadales bacterium | reverse complement strand
GCAGCACTAACCCCTAGTCGAATGGACCTCCCCGATCTTCCCGCCACTGAGCTCCGCGACCTCGTCGCCTGCCGCGAAGTGTCGCCGGTGGAAGTCGTTCAGGCGTGCCTCGCACGGTTCGAGCGGTACAACAGTGCCATCAACGCGGTCGTGACGCTCAACGAGCGTGCCCTGGACGACGCGCGGGAGCTCGAGCGGCGGCTCGCGCGCGGTGAGGAGCCGGGCCCCCTCTCTGGGCTCCCCGTCGGCATCAAAGACGTGACGCCGGTCGCAGGACTGCGCACCACGTTCGGCTCCCCACTCTACAAGGACCACGTCGCCGCGGAGGACGCGCTCGTGGTGCGCCGGTTGCGCGCCGCGGGGGCGGTGATCCTCGGCAAGACCAACTGCCCCGAGTTCGCGGCGGGCGGCAACACGTTCAACGAGGTGTTCGGGCGGACGCGGAACCCGTGGGACCCGACGAAGAGCGCGGGGGGCTCGACGGGCGGCGGGGCGGCGGCGCTCGTGACGGGGATGGTCGCGCTCGCCGAGGGCACCGACCTGGGCGGGTCGCTCCGCATCCCCGCGTCGTTCTGCGGCGTCGTGGGGCTCAGGCCGTCGGTCGGACTGGTCCCGACCTACCCGAGCGACTGGGTATGGGACACCCTGCAGGTCACCGGGCCCCTGGCCCGCACCGTGGAGGACGTGGCGCTGATGCTCGGGGCGGTGAGCGGCCCGAGCCCCCTCGCGCCTTTCGGCCAGCCGGTCGCGGGGCGCGACTGGGTGGGCGCCGTGCGGGCAGGCCCCGCGAAGGGATTACGGATCGCCTACTGCCCGGACATCGCCGGGATCGGAATCGACCCGGACGTCGAGCGCGTCTGCCAGGAGGCAGCGGGGGGGCTCGAGCGCGCCGGCGCAACGGTCGAGGTCATCCGCCTCGACTTGTCGTTCGCGCGTCCCGCGTTCCTTGCGCTGCGCGGTCTCTGGTTCGTGTCATGGATGTACCGGCGGCTCGACCAGCTGGATCGCTTCGGCGCGAACGTGGCGGGCAACATCCGCTCGGGGCTCGGCACCACGACGCGCGACCTCGCCGCCGCCGAGGAGGTGCGCGGGCGCCTGTGGCACCGCTGCCGCGAGCTGTTCGAGCGGTTCGACCACCTGCTGACGCCCTGCATGGCCGTGCCGCCGTTCCCAGTCGAGCAGAATTACCCCGATGCCATCGCCGCGAAGCCCATGGAGACCTATGTGGACTGGATCGCGCCGACGTTCGTGCTCAGTCTGACCGGATTGCCGGTCGCGTCGGTGCCGTGCGGGCTGGACCGGAGCGGGCTGCCGGTCGGGCTACAGATTGTCGGCAGACCGTTGGGCGAAGAAGCGGTGCTCGCGCTCGCGGCCCAGGTGCAGGAGCGCCACCCGATCGGCCATCCGCCGCTGCTCGACCAAGAGGAGTGACCACGGGCAGCGGTCCGATCGCGGTCGCGTGCGCCACGTTGCTCGACACCACGCGACGCTTTGTGCTTGCGGTCCCCGTACATCTGGATTCTCTTGTCACCAAGTCGCAAGCGCGCGCGGACATCGAGCGGAACCGCAGGGGAGGTTGGAGGAACCTTCAATACGGGGAGGAGATCAGCCGATGAACACGATCAAGCCGGGGCGCCATTTGATCGGCGTGGCAGCCGCGCTGCTGCTCGGCGGTGCGGCCCAGGTGCGGGCGCAGCACGCGAGCCACTTGATGGACGGCCTCAAGGACCCGAGCAAGCACGGCATCGAGGTCAAGAGCCAGGGGTATTTCTTCGTCGGTGGCAGGTACTTCACGGCGGCCGACGGGACAGGGCCGTTCATGGTTGATCAGATGTACGTCGAGTACCAGATCCCCAAGGAGGTGAAGCACCCCTACCCCATCGTGCTGATCCACGGCGGCGGGCTGACGGGGACGTACATGATGGGGACGCCGGACAATCGTCCCGGCTGGAGCACGTTCTTCCTGGCGAACGGCTACGCGGTCTACGTCGTCGACCAGACGGGTCGCGGCAAGTCGGCCTATCACGCCGACATCTACGGGCCGACCACCCGCGGCAACGCGACAGGCCTCCAGCAGCGCTTTACGGCGGTACAGCTCTACAACCTGTGGCCGCAGGCCCACCTCCACACGCAGTGGCCCGGCTCGGGGCTCATGGGCGATCTCAGCTTCGATCAGTTCTACGCCTCCGAGGTGCCGGGGATGGCGTCCGCGGTGACGCAGCAGTCGACAATGCGCGCGGCGGGGGCGGCGCTGCTCGACCGGATCGGTCCCGCAATCGTCCTGACCCACTCCCAGTCCGGCCCGTACGGATGGCTCATCGCCGACGCGCGTCCGACGCTGGTCAAGGGACTCCTGCAGGTGGAGCCGAGCGGCCCGCCGTTCTACGACGTCGTGCAGCTGGGCGCGCCGACCTGGTTCGCCGACGGCAGCCTGAGCAGACCCTGGGGCGTCAGCGCGGTCCCCATCACCTATTACCCGCCGGTCTCGGATCCGTCACAGCTCGCGTTCGTGCAGGAAGCCACGGCGGACAACCCCGCTGTCGTGCGCTGCCGGCTCCAGACAGCGCCCGCGCGTCAACTGCCCACGCTGCAGGGCATCCCCATCGTCATCATCGCGAGCCAGGCGTCGTACCACGCCTCGTACGATCACTGCACGTCGAAATACCTTACGCAAGCGGGAGTGGAGAACACTTTCGTGCGGCTCGAAAGCGTGGGAATCACGGGCAACGGGCACATGATGATGCTCGAGAAGAACAACCTCGACATCGCGGCGTTCATGGCCCAATGGCTGCGGGAGAACGTCGAGCGGAAGGCAAAGGGAAAGAAAGAGAAAGACAAAGGGAAATAGCCGAGACACCAAAGCGCGCGCCCTGCGCGTAGCCGCATTCCCTACGCCAATGAAAACCGGGGAGCATGACGCTCTCCGGGTTTCGGCCTTGCGCCTTGACAACCGAAAACTACAGTTGTAAATCTACGCCTGTAGAACAACTCTGAGGCTGGCATGCCAGGTCGTCATCAACTCACCGAGCTGCAACTCGCGATCCTGCGCGTCATCTGGGACCGGGGTGAAGCGACGGTCCAGGACATCTGGGAAGCTCTGCACGCCGAGCGAGGGCTCGCCCAAACTACGGTCGCCACCATGCTCTCGCGTCTCGAGCGTCGCGGTGTCGTCACCCGGCGGGCCCAGTCGCGCCCGTACCCCTACCGCGCCGCCGTGACCGAACGAGAGGTGCAGCACTCGATGGTCGGCGAGTTGACCGAGCGCCTGTTCGACGGCGACGTCACCGCTCTGGTCCAGCATCTGCTCACCGACAAAGACGTGAGCCCGGGTGACATCGCCAAGATCCGCGACATGATCGAGCGCGTCGAAACGAACGCCCCGGAGACCAAATGAGTGCCCTCGCCTCGAGCCTGCTCGCCTGGCTTCTCACGTATTTGATTCACAGCACCCTGCTCCTCGGCGTCGCCTGGCTCGTGACCCGGCGCCGGCGTCTCGAGCCCGCTGCTGCGGAGGTCCTCTGGAAGGTGGCGCTCGTCGCAGGGCTCGTGACCGGCACCATCCAGTCGCGTCTCCAACTCAGAACCCACGCGGCCGTGACGCTGCCCGTCGCCACCCTGCCCCAGGCCGCGCCGCTGAATCAACCGGCGGCGTCGGCTGACCCCGGGCGCGAGGCTGGGGTTTCCGGATCCACTGGAGCCGCGGTGGCCGTCCCGACGGTATCCCGTGTTCCCTCGCTGCCGCTGGTCGTCGTGCTCCTGTGGGGCGCCATCGCGCTCGGGTGGTCCCTCCATTACGTGGCGCGGCGTTTGATCCTGGTCGGCCGCCTGGCCGACCGGCGCGCGGTGAGCGACGGACCGCTCGCGGCGACGCTCGCGGAACTGCGGCACACCGCCGGATACCGGCGCCGCGTCCACCTCACCACGGCCCGCACCATCTCGAGTCCGGTGGCTCTCGGTCTCTCCGAGATCTGCGTGCCCGAGCTCGCGCTCTCGGAGCTCGGCGCCGAACAGCAGCGCAGCATGCTGGCGCACGAGCTGGCCCATTTGGCTCGCCGCGATTCCCTGTGGCTCGGGGGCGCCAGCCTGATCGAGCGGTTCTTCTTTTTCCAGCCGCTCAACCGGCTCGCGCGCCGCGAGCTCGAGACGACGGCGGAATACCTGAGCGACGAATGGGCCATGCGAAAGACCGGATCGCCGGTCGCCCTCGCGAAATGTCTGGCCACGGTGGCCGAATGGATTCAGGCGTCCCCACTGGGCGTGCCGGTGGCGGGCCTGGCCGAACGACGTTCGCTCTTGGTCTCCCGCATCGCCCGCCTGCTCGACGAGCGCCGAGTCTCGAGCCCCACCTCGCGGCGCGGGTGGGCCGTCGCTGCGGGGCTGGGCGTGGTGGTGACCGTCACGGCTGCCCCACGCGTCTCCCAGGGCGTCGCTTCAGCGATCACGCCGGTGACCGCACGGGGCGCCTCCGTCCCGGCCTCGAGCCAGGATACCACGGTGGTCCTGGCGCTGATCGCCCGGCTGAAAGACGAGAACGCGGAAGTGCGCAGTGCCGCCGCGCGCTCGCTCGGACACTTGGGCGATCCGCGCGCCGTGCCGCCCCTTATCGCCGTGCTCGCCGATTCGGAGGGAGAGGTGCGCTCGGCGGCGGTCGACGCGCTGGCCGATCTCGCTGATCCCAGAGCGATCGGTCCGATTGCCGGCTTGCTCAAAGACCCCGTCGCCGACGTGAAGCGCAACGCGCTGGGCGCCCTGTCACACTTCGACCAGGGAGTGCCCACGGCGCCGGTCGTGGCACTGCTGGACGACCCCGCCGCTGACGTGCGCCATGAGGCGATCGATCTGCTCGGTCACCTCCGGGCCCGCCCGGCGGCCGGCGCCATCGCCCGGCTGATCCACGACCCGTCGCCCGACGTGCGCCACTCCGTCGTAGAAGCACTCGGCAACCTGGGCGCCCAAAGCGGAGCCGCCGCCATCACCGAGGCGCTGAGTGACGCCAGCGCCGACGTCCGGCAAGCGGCGCTGGGGGCGCTCAACGACCTGAAGGCGCCCATCGCCGAAGCCACCCTCTTGAACCTGATGAAGGATCCGAGCGCGGACGTGCGCCAGCGAGCCGCGGAGCTCGCCGGCGAGCGCTCGGTGGTCGCGGCGATTCCCCAGCTGCGGCGTCTCATCGACGATCCCAGGGGCGGCGTGCGCGAGGCCGCCACGGAAGCCTTGGGCAACATCGCCGACCCGGCGGCCAGGCAAGCGCTGCAGGCCGCGCTGCAGTCTCCCGACCCCAGGGTGCGGCGCGCCGCCGCCGAAGCGCTGGGGCAGGATCCATGATGCACCTCCTGCACGCTCTCGCCCTGGCGTTGGCGGCGGTGGGCGGACCGGGGCGGCCCGGCGCCGATTCCGCGCGGGTCGCCACGCTGCTCGCTGCCCTGGCACACACCGATCCCGTGATCTGCGATCTGATCGGAGACCAGCTCGGCAATTTCTGGATCAGGGGCGAGCCGGGCCGCCTGGGACGCTTCGATGACGCACCCGATGTCCAGGGAGCGAAGGACTCACTCGCGGGCACCATCACGGATCCCCGGGCGGTGTCACTCCTGGTCGCGACACTCGGCGCGGAGAACCCGTGCGTGCGGCGGGTCGCGGCGAAGCTCCTGGGCAGGAGCGCCGTGCCCGCCCCGGTGCTCCGGGGGTTGCTCGGCAACGCGTCGCCGCGGATTCGGGAGACTGCCGCGTTCGCAGCGGGAGTCGGGGAGCGGCGCGAGACAAGGGCCGCGCTCGAACACCTGCTGGCCGATACCGCGACCGGACCGGCGGCCATGGCCGCGTGGGCCCTGGGCGAGATCGAGGATCCTGCGTCTGCACCGGCGTTGCAAGGTGCGGTGCACGCCTCGTCCCCGCGGCTGCGCCTCGCGAGCGCCTGGGCCCTGGGTCGGTTCGAGGACGCGAGTTTCGCCAAGGACGTGCTGCCGCTGCTCCGGGACACTGATCCGGTCATGCGCGCCACCGCCGCGGAGGCGCTGGGACGCATGAGGAGCCCGCGCGTAGGTGCCGCGCTGGTCGGCGCGCTCACCGATCGCAACGTGGCGGTCCGGCGGGCGGCCGTGAGCGCGCTCGCCGAGCTGCGCGAGCGGTCCGCGGTGGTGCCCCTCGAGGGGCTGCTGCTGAGCGATCCCGACCCCGAGGTGCAGCGTGCAAGCGCCCGCGCCCTCGGCGAGCTGAGCGCGTCGCGCTCCCTCGGTCCGCTGGCCCGAGCGCTCGGGAACCCGGACGTAGAAGTCCAGCGCGCAGCCGCGGACGCGATCGGGGAGCTCGACGACGTGACCAAGGCGCCGGCCGCACTGGTGCAAGCCACGACGTCGCCGGACCGGGACCTGCGCCGCAACGCCACCAAGTCACTCGCCCGGATCGGCGATCCGGCTACGGTGCAGGCGCTGACGGATCGGCTGGGAGACGAGGACAAAGACATCCGGCTCGCTGCCGTCGAGGGGCTGGGCGAGATGAAGGTCGCGGCCGCCATCCCCGGGTTGACCCGGGCCCTGAACGATCGAGAGCCCGAGGTACGGCGCGCCGCAGCGGAGGCGTTGGGGAAGACGCAGGAGTAGAGCCGCGACTGGCGCATCACGCAGACGAGTCGCGCCGGCCTGCTCGTCGACCTGCGTTTCAGTCTCGATCGGCCGTACAGAGAGGTGTTACGTTGCGATTTAAGTCAACAGGGGCGATTCGACACCGCCAGCCTCTCGGAAGCTCTGGGACTCGAGCTCGTTCAGCGCCGTCCCCACAGCGACTGCGAGGTCCCGCTCGGCGCTGCGGTACACGTCGTCGGTGCGGTTGCCCCGCACCACCCGGTATTCGCGCGCGCCCACCGCGGTGGGCCGGGCGTACTCGCGCACGTCCCAGTGCTCTTTCCCCCGGCACCGGGAATAGCATTCCGCCATGTGGGACAACTCCTCGTCCGTGAGAACCGCGCCCCGCAGTCCCAGAAGAACGCGCAGTCGACTCTGAAAGTCGTTGGGCTCGATGGTCATGTCACTCCTCGCTATTGCGCGCTACGCCGCGCGAAAATGGAGCGGGTCTCTGAGATTCTGTAGCTCCCGGTAATAGTAGAGCGGCGTCGGTCGCCGGCCCTTGAACTTCAGCCGCCTGAGAAACTCGACCTCCGCCGGGGTCGCCGTGCCGCTGAGGGAGGGATCGTCGAGGAATTCCTTGAGCCCCGGCTCTTCAACGAAATGCTGCTCGGACTCGAGCTCGATGAACTCGAATTTCTTCACGTTGCCAGGGACCAGTCTGTCGTTGAGGACGATCTCCAGGGCGAACGTCGCGAGGTCGATGTCCCAGGATTCGATCAGCGGATTGAAGAACGAGACACAGTCCTCGACGGAGACATGGAAGATGTCCCTATCGAGGAACTCGAGGACGCTGACGCGTGTCGCTTCGTAGGTTCGGCCAGTGAGCTCCGCCACCGCCCGAAGCCACGATTCGTTCTCCAATTCTTGTTGGGCCAGTCCCTTCACCACGTCCAGCAGCTTCTGGGTGACCAGGCGCTCGAGCTCGCCGAAGGGCTGCTTCTCGAACACTGCGCGGACCTGCCTCTCGGTGTCGGGGTTGCACTTGCGCAGGACCAGCTCCCGGACTTCCCGAAACAACGGCGCGGGCTCCTCCCCCAGCTCCTTCTTCAAGTGCGCCTTGCGCTGGTGGTCCGCCAGCCGGGCGAGCTGCCCGCTCGGAAGGTTCAAGAACTTGTCCATCTTGTCGTAGATGTCGGTGCGGTTCGGGGCCGGGGGCGCCCGCCGCCCCGTGAGCAACTGGGAGATGTAGGACTCGGTCACTTGGGCGGCCTGGGCGAGATCACGTTGCTCCAGACCGAATTCCTCCAATCGCCTCCGGATCACCAACGCGACGTCCATGGGCTTCCTCCGGGCACAGAGCCATGCATTGACCACAAAAAGTTAACCATAGCTCCGCCGTTTGCCAACAGCATTGATGTACTTGACAGATCTAGTACATCACCATACGTTGTTGCGCAGTCAACTGGAGATTGTTAAGTAGCGAACGAAGCCATCACGCCCAAGGAGGTTGTACATGTACGCCCGAGAAGTCTCCATGCATCTCAAAGCCAATGCCCGCAATGAGTTCACCCGGACGATCGAGAAGGACATCCTTCCCCTGCTACGGAAACAGAACGGCTTCACAGACGAGATCATATTTCTCGCTCCGGAGGGAACGGACGCAGTCGCCATCAGCCTGTGGGATCGGAAAGAGAGCGCGGACGCTTATGGCCGCAACACCTATCCCGAAGTGCTGAAGGACTTGGCGAACGTGGTCGAGGGAACGCCCGAGGTTCACGCCTACGAGGTTGCCAACTCGACCTTCCACAAGATCGGCGCTCAGCGCTAATGCAAGATCGCAGCTCGCAACCAAGGCCTCTCTAGGCCTGCTCGGAGACGGGGGCGGCGACGAGGGGGGGCGGCCTAGGGCCGCCCTTTCCCTTTCTTGGTAGGTCCCCCACCCAAAGAACCGTTCCGCCAGCAGTGCTCCCACCCAACGAATCAGTCCCTCTTCCAGCCGTCAGATCGATTCCTCTCTGCCGCGGCCGCGGCAGGTTTCACGTCACCAGCTGGATCGAAACGCGACGGGCTCAGGCGGGGTGTCGCGCTGGTCGCGTGTGCCTTTCAGGAGGGCACGGGCCCTGAGTGACCTACCGCGTTACGGAGGCGACCCGGGCCGTCGGAGCGCAGGAAGAGATGCTGACGTGTCGACGGTGCCGGGGCGAGACGCCGCGGCGGTTTTGGAAGATCGAAGTGGAGGGAGAATGAAGAATCGGATTCCGCACCTCATGCAGGTCGGGGAGCAGGGAAAGCGGTGGCCGGAGTTGACGGGAATGCTTCGGCCGTGCCAGGTGTGGATGCTGAAGACTCATCTGGCTTTGGTGCTGGAGATGTCGCTGGAAGCGATCGAGCATAATCGACTCACGTTGGACACGACCCCGGCCAAGGTCGCGGAAACGGAGGCCGCGATTCGCCAGCGTCAGGAGTGCTGGCGTGGGTCAAGGCCCAGGAGGGCGACCTGATCTTCATGTCGCTCTATCCGCAATCGACGGAGGAGGAGTTCCCGCGAATCTAGCTTCACCACGCGGTCGCGACCGAGTCAGCGCATCGAAATGCGCGCCGATGTCGGCGCCGCTGCACCGGTCTTACGCCCAGTGCGTCGAGCGGAGATCAGGGCGCGCGTGCGGGTCAGGCATGACTCCGATTATGCACGCCTTTCGCCTTCACCCTTGTCCGTTCCCCGACGCCCGAGCAGAGCTCCAAATGGGCTACGACGAGCGCCGCTACCCCTCGGAGCCGCTGGAGTTGTGCGGACGCCCAGACCCGGGACCGCTGATCGACCACACTGAGCGCGCCGAGCACAGCGCCGTCCGATCCGACGATGGGCAGCCCCAGGTACGCCCTGACGGTCCCATCGCGCACGACCGGGAGGTTCCAGACACGCACGTCTGCACGGGCGTCCCCGATCACCAAGGGGCGCCGGGTTGCGGCCACTCGCTTCGCGAAGGCATAGGAAACCAGGAGGGCCGCGGCGGCCGGCAGGCCAGCGCTTCCCAACAGGAGCTGCCGCCCGCCACCGACCACCGAAATGAGGACGTCGGACCCGCCTGCCAGCTGGGACGTGAGCCGCGCAAGGCGAGCGAGTGTCCCTGGGCCGGAGGCGATCCGTTGACCGAACATAATCATCTCTTTTTCACGCTGGCAGGTTGGCAAGGAGCTTGGCTGCAGACCATACGCATATCCCCCCGCCGGTGTGAACGCAGTATCGCCCACGACCGGAGCGAAGAACGCCCGAGTCGACCTCGCGCTCGCGCAGCGAAGAGGTGGGGGCGCACCACAGTTCGCCAGCACGCCTGCTGGCTCCGCAGCCTCGGGTCGACAGTATTCGCATGAGCACTGCCGCCGGATCCGGGCATCCCACCTCATCGCAGTCTGCGGCGGACTTGATGGCCGTGCTCATGGCCAAGAGTGTCACGAGTTTTACTCCAGGTCTTTCTCACCCATTTCGCCGTGTCATACGCTCCGAAAGGCCCGACCGGATCAGCGGTGCCGAGAACGGTTGAGGTCGGTAGAAGACGCTAGAAGGCGGTAGAGGACCGTCTTCTACCGCCCGCTGCTAACTCGCGTTCCGGGCCAAGCGGAAGTATCTCTCGGGAGCGCATACGCTTGGGAGGTGTTTCCATGCGCCTCACCCGTCAGGTGCTCGCGGTCGCGATGGGCATCCCGTCCTTCGCCGCGGCCCAGTCGGCGACGACCAACATCCGGGCCGGAACGGTGCTCGACGGCCGGGGCCGAGTCATGCGCGACGTGACGATCGTGGTCGAAGCATCGCGCATCTCGCGCCTCGACCCCGCGACCACCACGACCGCGAGCTACGATTTGCGCGGGCTGACGCTGATGCCCGGTGGGATCGACACACACGTCCACCTGACGTCGCACTTCGATTCGAACGGCCGCGCGCACAACGATCCTGGTGGAACGGAACCGCTCCAGCAGACCATCCTCTACGCCGAGGAGAATGCGTACCGCGCGCTCATGGCAGGGATCACCACGGTGCAGAGCATCGGCGCGACGCTCGATCGCGACCTGCGCGACGCGATCGCACGCGGCACCATACCCGGCCCTCGCGTGATCACGTCGCTCGACTGGATCACCCCGGAGGCAGGGGACACGGCGGGGCTGCGGCAGGCGGTGCGGCAGCGCGTGGCCGCCGGGGCGGACGTGATCAAGATCCTCGGGTCGAAGAGCATTCGCGAAGGGGGCGGGCCGACTCTGAGCGAGGACCAGTTGCGGGCCGCGTGCGGCGAGGCGAAGGCCCAGGGACGGCGATCCGTGGTCCACG
>DATDFP010000173.1:0-5758 GCA_036522535.1 Gemmatimonadales bacterium | reverse complement strand
CCCTTCGCCGACGAGCAGCGGGAGCAGGTGGAGGCGCTGCTGCCGCAGCTCGTGGACGTGGTCACGAAATGGGCGCGCGGAGCGCCTGACACCTGACACCCGACATCCGACAACTCGATGTTACGTCTCGGCATCGTCGGTCTCCCCAACGTCGGCAAGTCGACGCTGTTCAACGCGCTCACCTCCTCCAAGGCGGCCGCGGCGGAGAACTATCCCTTCTGCACCGTCGAGCCCAACGTCGGCGTCGTCGAGGTGCCCGACCCGCGGCTCGACCGGCTGTTCCAGCTCGTCAAGCCGAAGAAGAGAGTCCCCGCCGTAGTCGAGTTCGTGGACATCGCCGGGCTCGTGAAGGGCGCCTCGCGGGGCGAGGGCCTGGGCAACCAGTTCCTCTCCCACATCCGCGAGGTGGACGCCGTCGTCCACGTGATCCGCTGCTTCGAGGACCCGGACGTCGTGCACGTGATGGGGCCCGTGGACCCGGTGCGCGACCACGACATCGTCACGGGCGAGCTCGCGCTCGCGGACCTCGCCGTGGTGGAGCGGCGGCTCGAGAAGGCGCGCAAGACTGCGCGCGCGGGCGACAAGGACGCCCAGGCCGAGCTCGGGGTGCTGGAGCGCGTGATCACGGAGCTCGACGCGGGACGCGGAGCGCGCGAGGCGGGCGAGAGCGACGAGGCGATCGCGTTTCTACGCCGGCTCGGCCTGCTTACCGCGAAGCCGATCCTCTACGCCGCGAACGTCGACGAGGACGACCTCGCTTCAGGCGGGGGCAGGTGGCTCGAGCAGCTGCGCGCCGCCGTGCAGGCGCACCACGAGGAGGCGGAGATCGTGCCGTTCTCCGCCCGGTTCGAGGCGGAGCTCGCGGACCTGTCGGCGGAGGAGCGCCGGGACTACCTCGCAGCCGCGGGAGTCACCGAGCCGGGGCTCGATCGGCTGATCCATGCGGGTTACCGTTTGCTCGGCCTCCAGACGTTCTTCACCGTGGGCGAGAACGAGGTGCGCGCCTGGACCATCCGCCGTGGCGAGACGGCCTACCACGCCGCGGGCGCAATCCACTCCGACTTCCAGCGCGGCTTCATCCGCGCCGAGACGGCGTCGCTCGAGGAGTTCGTGAAGGCGGGGTCGTACAAGGCGGCCCGGGAGCAGGGCCTGGTGCGCTCGGAGGGGCGCGACTACCTCGTGAAAGACGGGGACATCCTGCTGTTCCGGTTCAACGTGTAGCTCCCGCAGGGGGAGCGCAGGTCAGTCTTCCCCGTTCGGGCTCGCGGCGCCCGCGCGGATCCGGTTGCCGCGTGCGTGAACGGGAGGCGTCTGCGCCACCTTGCCCCGATCGAGCGCGACCTGGTGCTGCTCCATATCGCGGCCGATCCATGCCACATAGGCGCCGCACATGATGGCGTCCACCGGATAGGGCTGGCGCGCGAACGACACGCCGTCCGAGCTCGCGACCTGGGTGCCGGGAAAGAAATACCAGCAGCGCTCGCCGGTCGGGTGGCTGTGAATCATCCCCACCGTGCCGGTCCACCCGGCGCTTTCACACGATTCCTTGGGGACGACATGCGTCGCCGCCGACTGTGCGGGCTCCACGTCGGCCGGGGCGATACGGCGCACCAACACGGTCTGACCGCGGACTTCCCCGATCATGCACCCCATAAACTCGGTCGCGAAGGACTTGTACTGCAGGGCGAGATACCGGCGTGCCTGGTCGGAGAGGACCAGCGTGTGCGTGACGCGCCCCTCGGGTAGGGTCCGGGCCGATGCGGTTTCGACCAGGCGCGCGGGCTCGGGCTGCAGCGCCAGCAGCGTCATCAAACCCGCCGCCGCCGCAGCGCTCCGCCCAGCGCGTGACACCAGCCAGACACCGGCTCGCAGCATCCTGACGTCCTCCCCTACCGGGAACGCCTTGGGACCAGGGCGAGGTCCCGCTCGCTTCACCGCTGCAGCTGCGCAGCGATCGGAGCCAGCAAATCGCAAGACGGGTGCCATCCGTGCCGACCGCAGCGGCACGAGGGAAAGCGCAGGCAAATCGTTATATACGGGCCTGTCTCACCGCTCCGCCTGCCTCGTGATCCCGGTCACGGGTGTACCTATCCCGCAGCACTTCCGTGCAGGCTGCGGAGAAGCGTGCGGAATCCCGCCCCGTGACGCAGGTCACCCTTCCCCCCCCTCCCGCGGCGTCCTATCTTTCGCCCCGCACAGACCCCCTACTCGGTGCTACACCTGCGCCGGGTCGTCCAAGACCAAAGGGAGGTGTCAATGGCCCGTCGCTACGAGACGGTCTATATCTTCGATAGCGCGCTGGAAGAGCCCGCCGTCACGGAGAAGCTCGAGCGGTTCCACACCTTCCTCACCAGGGATGGGAAAGGCTCGGTCACCAACGTGGCCCACTGGGGCAAGCGCACGCTCGCCTATTCCCTCAAGAAGCGCGACTCCGGCTACTACGTCGTCGCGCAATTCGAGACCGCCGCGGACCTGCTCCCCGAGTACGAGCGGGCGGTGAAGCTCGACGAGGGGGTGCTGCGGTTTCTGGTGGTCGCATCCGAGGGTCTGCCGGCCAAACCGGAGCCTGCGGCCCCGGTGATCGCGACTGAAGACGAAGAGCTCGAGGAGGACGAAGCGTGAGACGGCCCGCCAAGACGTGTCCCGTGTGCGAGTCCGGGGTCCGCGTGCTCGACTACAAGGACGACCGTACCCTGGGCCGCTTTCTGACCGAGCGCGGCAAGATTCTGCCGAGCCGGCTGTCCGGGATGTGCGCGCGGCACCAGCGTCAGCTCGCCACCGCGATCAAGCGCGCACGGCAGCTCGCGTTGATTCCTTACATCAAGGGCTACACCGGCTGACATGACCCCGCGTCGCGAGGGAGCGCCCTGGCGTCTGATCGTGGGAACGATCGCCTTCGCCGCCTGGGCCTCGCCGAGCCTCGTGGGCTTGCCCCTGGCCGCGCTTTCGCTCCTGGCACAGCCGCGCGCGGCGCGCGGCTGGGGCGTGGCGCTCGCGGCAGGTGTTCCCAGCCTGGCCGCAACGCTCCTCCCGGCGAGCGATGCCCTGACGGAGTTCGTTCGGGCCTATACCCTGCTCGTCACGGCGGCGTTGGTGATTCTGGTCTTCCTCCACCGGCCGGTGGAACGCTTCCCGCCGTTGGCGATTCGTGCCGGCCTGGGCGCGGGGCTCGCAGCCGTGGTTCTGGCCCGGGTCGTACTGGGCCCCGCCGCCTGGGACATGCTTCACTGGGAAGCGACGCGCGCAGCGAGCGCCACCATGCGCGCCCTGGTGGAGACGCAGCCGCACTTGTTCGGGGCGTTCGAGCCGGTCGTGCGGTTCGAGAGCGACACTGTCCCGGCCGCGCTCGCTCTGCAAACGCTCGCGGGGCTTTCGCTCGCCTGGCAGTGGCACCAGCGGCTCGCCACGGCGTCCCTCGGCCCCGCGCTCGGGGCGTTCCGCGAGTTTCGGTTCGGGGACCACTGGGTGTGGGTCGTCGTCGCCTCGCTCGCCGTATGGGTCACGCCCGTGCTCGCAGGGCTGAAGGTCACGGCGCTCAACCTGCTCGTCATGCTCGGCGCCCTGTATCTCTTGCGCGGCGCCGCGATCGTCCTGGCGTTTTCCGGCACCTTCGGCATCACGCCCGCGGCACTCGCCATCGGGGCCGCCGTGGCAACCCTGCTCTTGGCGCCGCTGGTGCTGGTCGTGCCGGCGCTCACGACCCTGGGCGTGACGGACACGTGGCTGGAATTCCGGCGCCGGCTCAAGGCGCCGGCCTAACGTCATCGGAGGGCTCGGATGGAGATCATTCTCCGCGAAGACGTGCAGAATCTGGGCAGGGCGGGCGAGGTCGTGAAGGTGAAGGACGGGTACGCCCGCAACTATCTCCTGCCGAAGGGGCTCGCCTACCTCGCAACCGAGGCCAACAAGAAACGGATCGTTTACGAGGCGGAGCGGATCGCCAAACAGCGCGCCGCGGAGAAGGCCTCGGCCGAGGCCGAAGCGACTCAGCTTGCCGACGTCCGCCTGACGTTCACCGTCAAGGTCGGCGAGGAGGACAAGCTGTTCGGCTCGATCACCGCGGGCGACATCCAGCGCAAGCTCGCGGAGGTCGGGATCCACGTCGACAAGCGCAAGGTGGACCTCCCCGAGCCAATCCGCGAGCTGGGCGAGTTCCGGGTGGGCATCAAGATCCACACCGACGTCCGCCCCGAAATCGGGATTAGCGTGGTGAAAGAATAGCAGGCCGCCCGTGCCCCGGGGCGCCGGCATCAGGTATGTGGACGGCCCGCGCCTCCGTCGCTCGCTGCTCGCGGCGGCGGACTGGGTGGCCGCGGGCCGGGACGAGTTGAACCGCCTGAACGTCTTCCCCGTCCCGGACGGCGACACCGGCACGAACCTCTCCCTCACCCTCCGCGAGGTCGCGCAGGGGCTGCGCGACCTCGGGGACGCCCCGCCCCCTTCCCTCGCCCAGGTCACGGAAGCGATGGCCGAGGCGAGCGTGCGTGGGGCCCGGGGCAACTCGGGAATGCTGCTCTCGCAGTTCCTGGTCGGCGTGCGCGAGGGACTGGGCGACCGCCTCACCGCCGGCACTCGAGACATCGCGCAGGCGATCCGGCTGGGCGCCGACCGGCTGCAGGAGTCGCTGGACGAGCCCGTCGAGGGCACGATCCTCACCGTGGCGCGCGAGGCGGCGGACGAGGCCGCCCTGGCCGGTGACCAGCCCGACCTCACGGTCTTCTTGCGGCGGCTCGTCGAGCGCGCCCAGCAAGCGTTGCGGCGCACGCCGGACCTCCTCCCCGTGCTCAAGGCCGCGGGCGTCGTGGACGCCGGGGCGGAAGGCTTCGTCCGCTTTCTCGACGGCATCAGGCGGCTGATCGAGGAAGGCCCCGTGGCGCAGGGCGCGATCGACCGGCTGGTGCCGAACGCAGCGGCGCAGGCGGATGTCGCCCCGGAGCGCGACTACCAGTTCTGCACTGAGGTCACGGTGCGAAGCCCCGGGCTCCCTTCGAGCCTCGAGGTGCGGCAGGCGCTCCGCAGGCTCGGCGGGTCGATCGTGGTGCTGCAGACCGGCGATCTCCTCAAGGCGCATATCCACACCGATACGCCGGACGCCGTGTTCGCGCTCTCCGCCGGCTGGGGAACGGTCGAGTACACCAAGGCGGAGGACGTTCGCGTCCAGCATCGCGCGCTCCGGGCGCGGCGGTCGATCGTCTTCGTGAGCGACACGGCGTGCGACCTCCCCGACTCGCTGGTGCTCGAGCACGGGGTCGGCCTGGTCCCGACTCAGCTGATTCTCGACGGCCGCGTATACCGCGACCGGCTGGAGCTCACCGCCGCCGAGTTCTTCGTCCGGCTCCGCTCCGGGTGCGACGCGAGTACCTCCCAGCCGACCCCGCAGGCCTTCGAGGACGCGTTCCGTGACGCGCTGCGGGCGGGAGATCACGTGGTCGCCATCGTGTTGTCCCGGCTCCTATCCGGCACGTACGCCAGCGCGGAGGCCGCGGCACGGCGGGTGGACCCGGAGGGGCGGTGCATCACCGTGCTGGACAGCCGGTCGGCGAGCCTGGGTGAAGGCCTGCTCGTGCTGCGCGGGCTCGAGCTCGCCGCACAAGGCTGGTCGCCGGGGGCGCTCGTGCGGGAGCTGGTGCGAGTGCGCGACCAATCGGGCGGCCTGTTCACGGTGGACAACTTCGAGCGCCTGGTGCGCTCGGGGCGCGTGGGCCGCGTGCGCGCGTGGCTGGGCACCAAGCTCAACGCCAAACCCATCATGGCCTTC
>DATDFP010000172.1:0-2936 GCA_036522535.1 Gemmatimonadales bacterium | reverse complement strand
GAACCGCCGGCCAAGTCCTGACCTTGACCCTGGTCCCGGCGGAGCAGCGCGCCGCATCGACCGCGCTCCGACGAGTCGCAGGCAACTTCGGTCTCGGCCTCGGCGCGACGGTTGCGGGCTTCATCGTCGCGGCCACCCATCATCACCTCCAGGCGTTCCAGGGCCTCTACCTCTGCGACGCAGTCACGTTCGTCGTCTTCGCGCTGGTCGTGCTCGTCTGGATCCCGGATCCCGGCCTCGCGGATGCTCCGCCCGCGAGCGAGGGCGCACAGGGTTTCCGAGCTGTTGCTCGGGATCGGCTCTTGCTCGCCTTGATCGCGGGCAACCTCGCGCTTGTGATGATCGGCGGCGCGTTCTTCTCCAACATCCTCCCGCCGTTTGCGGTGGCGCATACACCTGTGGGGGCCGGTGAGATCGGTGTCGTCGTCTTCATCAACACCTTCTTCATCGTCGTCGCGCAGGTACCGGCGACACGGGTGGTGGCGCGGATGCGTCGCACTCACGCGTTGTTCGCGACCAGCGCCATATTCGCAGTCGGCCTGCTCGCGGTCCTGCTCGCAACGCTCACGCATTCGACGCTCGTCGCCACCACCGTCCTGGCCGGCGTCGCGATCGTGATCGCGGTCGCTGAGTGCGCTCAATTCATCGTGCTCGGCCCGCTGGTCGCGGAGATCGCGCCGCCGCATCTGCTCGGCCGCTACATGTCGCTCTACCAGCTCAGCTTCATGGCCGGCGTGGCTCTCGGCCCCGCGGTCGGGGGCGTGCTGCTCGGGACGTCACCCGACACCATCTGGTGGGGCGGCGCCCTCGCGCTGGCACTGACCGGAGCCGGCTTCCTTCGACTCGGAAACCGGATACCCGACCCCCTGTTGCCGACGAAATCCCAGCCGCTGCAGGCCGCGTCAGAGGCGACCTGACGCGCCGAGGGATGGCCAGAGGGTCAGGGCCGGTGCGCAGCTCAGCGGTGCGAAAATCCACGGCAGATGAGTGAGCAGCAAGCTTCAGACCCTGTACCGAGGGTGGTCGATCACGTCGGATTCGCCGTTTCCGACTACGAGCGAAGCAAGATGTTCTACGAGAGAGCGCTCGCACCACTCGGACTGACGGTCCTCATGGAGTTCCCTGGAGAGGCGGCCGGGTTCGGCCGTAGTGGTCGGCCGTCGTTCTTCGTAGAGGCCCATGGGAAGCCGGTACGGGGTCGGCTTCACCTTGCGCTCAGAGCCGACAGTCGCGCGCAGGTCGACGCCTTCCACGCTGCAGCGATCGAGGCCGGCGGAACCGACAATGGTGCGCCGGGGGTCCGCGCCACCTACCACCCCGACTACTACGGCGCTTACGTGCTCGACCCCGACGGCAACAACATCGAAGCCGTCTGCCACCAGCCCGAGTAGGAAGGTCCCCGGCGCCAGTGTTCGCGTGTTTTCAGTTGTAGGGTGGGCTCGCATCGTGTGTCCGGCCGTGGCTCTTTGCGACGGCGAGGAACCTGCTGCGCGCCGACCGGCACATCCCATGGGGGGCCATGCAGTCGACGTTCGGCTGCTTCACGCCCAGCTACCTCACGTGGTCTCCCGACGGCAAAGCTTCGTCGACCTCGCTGGATCGCACGGGCGTTGGGTTGCAGCGGGCGCACTGCCGGATTGGTCCCAGACGGGAAGACGATCGCCTACTTCGCCTCCGGCTGCGCGCCAACCCCCGACAACAAGGGCCGAATCCGGCTCGTGACACCGACCGGTCGCGACGCGACTCCGCCGACAGCCCCGTGCGACGGGATCGGCCCGGCCGGCCACCCCGTGCCGGCGTGGTCGCCTGATGGCCAACAGATCGCCGTCGGCACCGACACCGCGCAGTACGTGATGAAGGCCAACGGAGCCAGTCTGCGGCAGGTGCAGCGAGGCAGATTCACCCCACTGGCTCGAGGGCTACATCAGACCGGCCTGGCGGCCCAAATGACCGAGCTTCGGAGGGCGGTTCGCCGAGGTGGGGCAGCGTGCGGGAATGGCGGGAGGATGACTCCAGATGACCGTCTCCCGCCCCGAATCCAGGGGGATGACGGTTTCTGTTGGCACGGCACCTAGTCTTGCCGCGACTCGCTGAGAGCGTGGATTGTCCGGCGAGATGAGCGAGACGAGCTGTTCGATGGATCGATGCTCATATGCCCATTCACGGATTGCCGCGGCTCCTTCGGTCGCGTATCCCTGGCCCCAGTGCGCCCGAATCAAGGCCCAACCGAGCTCGGGTTGCGCATGACTTCCTGCGGCTGCCCAGGTCGAGGCCGTCCAGCCGCGCGTGTCGAAGATCATGACGCCGGCTTGACCAACCAGCTGCTGGTCGGTCCCCGCTGTCTCGAAAATGAACGGCCCGAGCCCCTCAGTTCTCCAACCCCCGATCATCCCTTCGATCATCGTTCGAACGTCCTCGACGGTTGAGACCGGCTCTCTGCCTAGACCCTCCATGACCTCCTCGTCAGCGAACAGGTCGTAGAGCGCCTCGGCATCCTGCATGACCGGCGCGCGGAGACAGAGCCTCGCTGTGCGGAGTCTCATCGGCTCCCAGGAAGAGGTCTGAGGGGCCACCTTCGAGACGCTACTGCTCTCGCGTGGGCGAGCGTGCTCTTGCCGACCGCGGCAGCGGCGGCTGACTAGCTAGGTCAGGCGCCGACCTTGAGCGCGATGCGGGTGCCCCTCGGGCGATTCGCGCCGCCCCTCGGGCGCTGCGCGAGTACGCGGCCCCGCTTCTCCGCGCTGGCGTGGGCTCTCGTGATCTTCCCCACGCGGCAGTGACGGCTGACGATCTTCTTCTTCGCCTTGGCGAGCTTCTGCCCGACCACGTTCGGCACTCGGCACCTGATCGGCGGCGGAGGTGGTGATGGAGGAGGAGGTGGCGGTGGAGGAGGAGGAGGCGGTGGTGGCGGTGGAGGTGGTGGAGGCGGCGGAGGC
>DATDFP010000171.1:0-2066 GCA_036522535.1 Gemmatimonadales bacterium | reverse complement strand
CAGGGTCGGGGCGCCGGCCAGGGCCGACTTCCAGTACTCGGCCTGCCTTTGCAGCACCTCGCCTTCGATCCAGCGCCGCTGCCAGACGGCGTAGTCGGCGTATTGCAGGCCCGGCGCGGGCAGCGGGTCGGGCTCGTCGCGCAGGAAGGAGCCGTAGAGCCGGCTCAACTCGCCGAAGAAGAGGCCGGTCGACCAGCCGTCGAACGCGATGTGGTGGACGGTCACCAGGAGGGAGTGCTCGTCATCGGCCAGCCGGATCAGCCGGCCGCGGATCGGCGGGCCCGCTTCGAGGTCGAAACCGGCGCCGGCCTCCTCGGCGGCGAGGCGGCGCAGGGCCTCCTCGGGGTCGGGATCCTGACTGAGGTCATGCTCGAGCATCAGGAAGCGGCTGTCTTCGGCGGGGGCGATGCGCTGCACGGGCTCGCCGTCGATGAGGGCGAAGGTGGTGCGCAGCGCCTCGTGGCGCGTCAGGATGCGGTCGAGCGCGCGGCGCAGGGCGGCGCGATCCAGCCGGCCGCGCAAGTGCAGGGCGAAGGGGATGTGGTAAGCCTCGCCGGCCCCTTCCATCTGCATCAAGAACCACAACCGCTGCTGGGCAAACGAGAGAGGGAGCGGCACGCTTCGCTCGACGCGGGTAATGGGAAGCCGCTCGGTGTGGGTGGCGCTCTCCAACGCCAGGGCGAAATCGGCGAGCACCGGGTGCTCGAAGAGATCGCTGATGGACACTTCCACGCTCAGCTCCTGTCGCAGCCGCGAGATCACCCGCACGCCGAGCAGAGAATGTCCGCCGAGCTCGAAGAAGCTATCTCGCCGCCCGACTCGTTCGAGTTTGAGGGCGTCTGCCCAGATGCTCGCGACTGTGGTTTCGATTTCTCCCTGCGGCGCTTCATAGCCGGGTGTGACATAAGACTGTCCGGCGGGAGCGGGCAGCGCTCGTCGATCTAGTTTGCCATTCGTCGTCAGAGGGAAACTCTCCAACTCCACCCATGCGCTCGGCGTCATATAGTCAGGCAGACGCCGCCTCAAGCGCTCGCGCAACTCCGCCCAAGCGGGGAGTTGCTGACTCTGTGCCGCCACCACATACGCCACCAGACGCCCCTCACCGCCTTCGTCGCTATGCACCTGCACTATGGCCTGCGCGATCTCGGGTTCATCACAAAGTGCCGCCTCAATCTCGCCGAGTTCAATGCGGAAGCCTCTCATCTTCACCTGATGATCGACCCGCCCGATGAATTCCACCTCCCCCGTCGGCAGGAAGCGTGCCAGGTCGCCCGTCCGGTACAGTCTGGCGCCCGCTGTCGCGCTGAACGGGTCGGGCACGAACTTCTCGGCCGTCAACTCGGGGCGGTTCCAGTAGCCGCGCCCCACGCCTGCCCCGCCGATATATAACTCTCCGGCCACGCCCACCGGCACCGGCCGCTGGCGCGCATCCAAGACGTAAACCTGCACGTTACTGAGCGGTCTCCCGATGGTCGGCTCCGCGCACGCTGCGTCGATGACACAGGCCGTCGCATCCACCGTGCACTCCGTCGGCCCGTACACGTTGTAATAATTCACTCGCTGACCCGCGGCGCTGCTGCCGCCGCCTTGCCCGCGCAGTTGAGCCCAGAGCGCGGCGTCGAGCACCTCGCCTCCGACCAGCACGCCGCGCAGAGACGGCGCCTCGCGCTCGAGCCCCGCCGCCAGCAGCATCCGCAGTTGCGACGGGGTGCAGTCGAGCACCTCCAGACGACTCTCGTTGATGAAGCGCAGCAGCGCCTCCGTGTCCATGCGCACCGCGTCGGGGACGAGACACAGCGTGGCGCCGCGCGTCAGGCGCGTCCACTGTTTGACCGAGGCGTCGAAGGAGACGGGAGCGTTCACGCTCACGCGCAACGGCTGCTGCGGCTGCTCCTCAGTTGCCCGAGTGAGAGGATGATAGACGGCGTCGTCCAGCGCGCTCAGGAGGTTGGCTACTGAGGCGTGAGTAACCAGGACGCCTTTGGGCCGGCCCGTCGAGCCTGACGTGTAGATACAGTAGGCCAGGTTCTCCGCCGTCGCCGTCCGGCTCAAGTCCTTCTCACTCT
>DATDFP010000170.1:0-13873 GCA_036522535.1 Gemmatimonadales bacterium | reverse complement strand
AATGGACCACCGGGATGGACGAGGAAGACTTCGAGGCCGTGCGGGGAACGGCGGTAGAGGAGGAGGCCGGCGCTGGCAGATCTGGGCACGGGGTGAATCTAGGGTTGCCGCCGGGGCCGCACGACCGCATCGTAACTCGTGCGTCGCTGCCTCGTCCCCTTCACGGTCCTGGCACGATGCTGGAGGAGGTCATTGACGAGTTGCGTCGGGTGATCGCACGGGCTGAAGCCCGGCCTCGGCTGCGGGGCCGTCCTGAAGGACGGGGGCAAACCAGCGTCCTTCAGGACGCGCTCGGGCCGAGGGCGCCCTTCAGGGCGTCCAATCAATCCCCGTCGCAACTCTTGAGAGGATTTTTCACCCTGCTAGCCCTCTCGACGCCCGCCCCCGCCCCCGCCCCCGCCCAGCAGTCCGAAGTCATGATCCCGATGCGGGACAGCGTGCGCCTGTTCACCGTCATCGTCGCCCCTAAGAACGGGGGCGGCCCCCCGCTGCCCATCCTGATGGACCGCACGCCCTACGGCGCCAAGGATTTCGCGAGCGGGATGGCGGAGACCGCCACGTCGAGCGGTCTCGACGGGTACATCTATGTGGTGCAGGACATCCGGGGCCGATTCGGCTCCGAGGGAGCGTTCGACATGAATCGCCCGCCCCACTCGGGGCATGCGGGCACCGACGAGAGCACGGACACCTACGATACGATCGACTGGCTCGTGAAGAATGTGCCGAACAACAACGGCAGAGTCGGCGTGCTCGGCATCTCGTATCCGGGCTGGCTCACCGCGGTGGCGGGGATCGGCGCGCACCCCGCGCTCAAGGCGATCAGTCCCCAAGCGCCGATGGGCGACGCCTGGATGGGCGACGACTTCTTCCATCAGGGCGCGTTTCGGCTGACCTATGGCCTCGAGTACGCCTGGGAGATGGAGGCCTCGTCCGATCTGAGCGTGACCCCGTCGCCCGGCCGCTACGACACGTTCGAGTGGTACCTCTCGTTTCCCACGCTCGGCGCGCTGGCGCGCGCGGTCGGCGCGGACCGCTGGCCCACGTGGCGCCGCTTCGCCGGGCATCCAGCGTACGACTCGGTCTGGCAAGCGCGCTCGCTGCCCCGCTACTTCACTCACACGACTGTGCCCACGCTGACCGTAGGGGGCTGGTGGGACCAGGAGGACGAATACGGCCCGCTCGCGTCCTACGCGGCGCTCGAGCGCACCGACTCCGTCAAGCTCAGTCATCTGGTGATGGGACCGTGGTACCACGGCCAATGGTTCGCGGACTCAGGGGTAGCGCTCGGCAACATCCGCTTCGGCCGCGCGACCGGGTTCGACTATCGAGAGCTGCAGAGCAAATGGTTCGCCTACTGGCTCAAGGGACAGGGAGACGGCAAGTTCGCCGAAGCGACGGTGTTCGACGCGGGGACGAGCGAGTGGCGCAGCTTCGACCACTGGCCGCCTGCCGAAGCCCGGCGCCGCCGCCTCTATTTGCATGAGCGGGGCAAGCTATCGTTCGAGCCCGCGGCTGCCGGCGGGACCGGAAGGACCGACGAAGCCGACCAGTACGTCTCAGACCCCGCGCACCCCGTCCCCTACCGACCTCGTCCTGTGGAGCGCACCTATTCCCGCACCTCCCGCTGGCGGCGGTGGGAGACCGAGGACCAACGCTTCGTGGACGGCCGTCCGGACGTGCTGACGTGGCAGACCGCACCGCTCAGCGAGGACATCACGGTCGCGGGGAACGTCGTCGCGCATCTGTACGCCGCAACCACCGGGTCGGATGCGGATTGGATAGTCAAGCTCATCGACGTCTATCCGGACACGCTACCCGACCGTCCGACGATGGGCGGGTATGAGCTGATGGTGACGGGCGACGTCATGCGCGGGCGCTACCGCCAGAGCTGGGAGCATCCCAAGCCGATCCCGCCCAACCGCGTGCTCGAGTACACGGTGGATCTGCACCAGCAGGCGTATACCTTCCGCCAGGGCCACCGCATCATGGTCCAGGTGCAAAGCACCTGGTTCCCGCTCTACGACCGCAACCCGCAGACGTTCGTGCCCAATATCTTCAATGCGGGGGCCGGCGACTACCGAGCCCGGGTGCACCGCGTATACCGCACTGCGAGATATCCGTCGAGCGTCGAGGTCGACGTAGTGCCCGCGGCCCGGTGAGCGGGATGTCACCCCGCTCGATCCGTCATAACCGCTCCACGGCGCGCCGGCACGCCGCGGCCACGAGCGCCGCGTTGCTCGGCGCGCGCGCGCCATCCGGGAGCGCCAGCGTGTCCTCAAACCCGACGCGGGTGTCGTAGCCACGGGCCAGGGCCTCGTCGATGAGCGCCCACGCGGTGCCGTCCTTTCCGTGCAGCAGGCGCTTCAACTTGACTCGCGACCCGTGCAACACCTTCTCGACGGCCCCCACGGTCGCGAGGGCTGCCTCGATGTCGGGCTCCCCCGGCTCGAGCAATATCCGGAGACAGCGCTCGGCGAGCCCGCTCGTCGCGAACAGCTCGGCGGCGCGGACCGTAGCGAGGCCCGCCTCCACCCCCACTTCGCGAGCCAGAAACGAGCCGGCGAGCGCCGCGGCGCCATCTTCGTGGAAGTTCACGGAGACATAGTCCGGCAGCACCGTCCACGCCGCCACCGTCGCGAAGCGGAGATCGGGATCGGGAATGATCCACGCTCCGGTGCTGACGCCGACGGGGACTCCGGGCGCCGCGGCGCGAATGGCCCGAAGCGCCTGAGCCACGTCGCGCGCGGCCAGGCTCTCCCGTCCGTCCGCGCCGCGCACGTGCAGGTGGATGGCGCCCGCGCCCACGGCGACCGACTCCGCGGCCGCGACGGCCTGCTCCGCGGGCGTCACCGGGAGCGCCGCATGCGCGGCGCGGGGCCGCGTGCCATTGATCGCAGCCTGGATGAGCACGCCGCGCTACGACCCCGTGGTGCGCCGCCGTCCTCCGGGACGGACCCAGCAGCCGACGCCAGGCTTCGGCCCGACGATCACGCGTCCCAACCCCCGAACGAGCTTTCTTAGCATCGTGGTAACGTGCGGGCCGACCTGCCCTGGCGCAACGCCGCCTCGAGGTGCCGGTTCTCCGTATACTGTAGATCGAGCGTGATGGACTTCGACCCCCACCCCCTGCCCCAGCAACGCGCCGCCATCGAGGCCCCGCTCGGCCCCGTGCTCGTGGTGGCCGGTCCGGGCGCGGGCAAGACTTTCTGCCTGATCGGCCGGGTCGGCCACCTCATCGACGTGCTGGGCTTCCCGCCGGTCCGGATCTGCGCGGTGACGTTCACGAACAAGGCCGCCGAGGAGATCGCCGTGCGGCTCAGGCGAACCCTCGGGGATCGGACGGAAGAGGTGACGAGGGGGACGCTGCACGCGTTGTGCCTCGGCATCCTCCGGGAGCACGCCGAGGCCGCCGGTCTGCGCAAGGGCTTCGGCGTCGCGGACGAGCAGTATCAGCGGATCGTGCTGCGCCGCCTGAACGTCCACCTGAAGCGACGCGGAACGCTGCTCACGCTCTTCAGCCGGCGGCGGTTACAGCAGTACCGCCTCACGCCCGCAGACGAGCAGCTGTACCGCGACTACGCGGCCTATCTCGCGCGCCGGAACATGCTCGACTTCGACGACCTCATCGCGGCGACGAGAGCCTTGTTCCACCAGCACCCCGCCGTCGCGGACGCCGTCGCCCGGCGCTGGGACTATCTCCTGGTGGACGAGTTCCAGGACCTCAGCCCGGCCCAGTACGAGATCCTGAAGCGGCTCGCGAGGCCCCACGGGAATTTCTTCGCCGTCGGCGACGATGAGCAGTCGATCTTTTCGTGGGCCGGGGCCGACCCCCGTCTGCTGGCGCGGTTTCGCGAGGACTTCGCGATCGAGAAGCCCGTGGTGCTCGATCGCAATTGTCGCTGCTCACACCAGATCTTCGAGACCGCCCGCCGTCTCCTATCCGAGAATCCCCAACTCTTCGACAAGCAGCTCACGGCCGAGCGGGAGTCCGAGCACGACGTGCACGCGTACACGTTCGCCGACGAAGCGGCCGAGGCCGAATGGCTGCTCGAAGACCTCGGGGGTGACCGGGCCATGTCGCAGCTCGGCTGGGGGGACTACGCGATCCTGTACCGCCAGCACAGGCTCGGCGAGTACCTCGAGAGCCACCTCCTGCACGCCGGGATCCCCTGTCGTCTGGCACGCGGCCATTCACTCGCCGAAGACGAGGTCATTGGCTATGTGATCGCCGCGCTGCGGCTGATGCGCGATCCCGCGGACCCGGTGGCCGTGGAGGCGTTCGCCCGGCTCGTCTTCTCCGAGCACCTCCTGCAGGACGTGCAGGCCGCGGCGGCGGGGAACGCGGGCGACTTTTTCTCGAGCGTTCGCGAGCTCGCCCGGACGCGTCCCGCCAACGCACCGGACACGAAGAAACTCTGGCGGTTCGTGTACCAGGTCGAGAACCTCGCCGCTCTGTACCGCTCGCACCACTCGCTCCCCGCGCTCGTGGACGAGCTGTTGTCGCAGAGCGTCGGGCCGTATCGCAACGTGCTCGAGGAGCGGCACGACGAGCTCTCGGACCCGGCGGCGTTGCCCGAGGCCATCCGGCTCGCGGACCGGCTCGAGCGGGCGATCGCCGAAGAGCGCGATGTTCTCATCGAGCCGCAAGGAGGCTTGGAGATCGCGCTGCGTGGGATGCTCGCCGGTACCGGCGTGCGCCACGTCCCGTCGCCCGCACAGGGGCGGGCCGCGGGGCCGGAGGACGTCGTCCTCCGGGCGGCGGACGGTGGTGACGTGGGCCTCGCCCTCGCTCTCTTCAAGGCACTACAGCTGTGCCACGCCCGGGGGCTCGGCGACACCCTGCAGCGCTTCGTGACGTTCGACTTCGAGACGACCGACAAGGACGTCGCGGCGTGCGACGTCGTCGAGATCGGCGCGGTCAGGGTCGCGGACGGCAAGATCGCGGACGAGTTTAACACGCTCGTGCGTCCGACCCGTCCGATCCTGCCGGGCGCCGCGAAGGTGCACGGCCGTACCGACGCCGATGTCCGGGACGCACCGTCGTTCGCCGAGGTCTGGCCCCGCTTTCGCGCGTTCATTGGCAATGACGTGCTCGTCGCCCACAACGGCCAGCATTTCGACGTGCCGGTGTTGCGGCGCCTCGCGGCGGGCTTGGACGGTGCGGACAGCCTGGTCTACTTCGACACCCTGCCGCTCGCGCGCTCGCTCTCTCGGGACAGCGCCAAGCTCTCCGACCTCGCGGCCCGGTTCGGGATCGACCCGGGGCGTTCGCACCATGCCCTGGACGACGCCGTCACCCTGGCCCACGTGTTCCGCGAGCTCGCCCGGCAGCAGCTGGTCCGCGCCCGGAAGGCGGTTCTCTTGAACGTGCTCGATTACCTCGGCCTGGCGCTCGCCCTGGAGAGGCACGCCCGGCCGAGCGACGAGCGGCGCGTGCTGTTCGACGTGGCCCGGTTCTATGCGCTGGGGCGCTACAGCGACAGCCTCGAGTTCTACGCCGCCGAGCGGGAACGCACCGGCGCCACGTCGCCGTCCGTCGATGAGGTCATCGAGCGACTCGGAGGGAAAGAACTCATGGCGCGTCTGCGCGCGGAGCCGGACCCGAACCAGCGTTACCCGGCGGCAGTGGCGCGCCTGCGGGGCCTGATGGACGGCGAGACGGCGCAGACGCTGGACGAGGCGATCGGGCGGCTGCTCGAGCGCGTCGCCCTGTCCACTTCCGAGGGGGTCGAGGTGGCGCCGGACCGGGTGAACCTGCTCACCCTCCACTCGACGAAGGGGCTCGAGTTTTCGCGCGTGTACGTGGTCGGCGTGGAAGACTTCCAGGTGCCCGGGTATTACGCGGCGGTCGAGAATCGTGAAGCCGAAATCCAGGAAGCGCGTCGCCTGTTGTACGTCGGCATGACGCGCGCCCGCGACCGCCTGATCCTCACCCGGGCCGAGAGGAGGTTTGGGCTCAGCTCCGGCGGTAGCCGGTTTCTGGACGAGATGGACCTGCCGGCGGCGCGACCGGCAGGGGCTGCGACGAGCGCGGATACCCCAAGGCGGCAAGATCTGCCGTGATTTCGCTCAGGATGGCAGGGTCGTCGATCGTCGGCGGGACCCGATACTCGACCCCGTCGGCGATCCTCTTGATCGTGCCGCGCAGTATCTTGCCCGAGCGCGTCTTCGGCAGCCGCTTGACGACGGTGACGACCTTGAAGGATGCAACCGGGCCGATCCGCTCGCGCACCATCTCGATCAGCTCCGTGACGATCTCGTTGTTGGGACGCCGCACGCCCGCCTTGAGCACGACCAGACCTAACGGAATCTCTCCCTTGATCTCGTCCGCCGCTCCCAGCACGGCGCACTCGGCCACGTCCGCGTGCGACGCGAGCACCTCCTCCATGGCGCCTGTCGACAAACGATGCCCGGCGACGTTGATGATGTCGTCCGTTCGGCTCATGATCCAGAGATAGCCGTCTTCATCTTTATAGCCCGCATCCGCGGTCTGGTAGTAGCCGGGATAGGTGTCGAGGTAGGACCTCTGATAGCCCTCATCGTTGTTCCACAACGTCGGAAGACAGCCGGGCGGGAGAGGAAGCTTGACGACGATGTTGCCGATCTGCCCCGCCGCCACCTCCCGGCCGTCGGCGCCCAGGACGCGCACGTCGTACCCCGGAACCGGCTTGGTGCACGATCCCGGCTTCACGGGCAGCATCCCCAGGCCGACGCAATTGGCTCCCATCGGCCAGCCCGTTTCCGTCTGCCACCAGTGATCGATGACCGGCACGCCGAGGTGCTGTTCGGCCCAGAGGAGCGTGGCCGGATCGCACCGCTCACCGGCGAGGAAGAGCGTGCGGAACGAGCTCAGATCGTACTTGCGGATGTATTCGCCGTCGGGGTCTTCCCGTTTGATGGCCCGGAACGCCGTCGGCGCCGTGAAGAGGGCTCGCACACCATGTTGGGAGATCAGACGCCAGAACGCGCCCGGGTCGGGCGTGCCCACCGGTTTGCCCTCGTACAGGACCGTGGTGTTCCCATTGAAGAGCGGGCCGTAGACGATGTAGGAGTGGCCGACCGCCCAACCTAGATCGGAGGCCGCCCAGAAGACCTCACCCGGCTCGATGTCGTAGACGTTCTTCATGCTCCAGTTGAGCGCCACCAGATGCCCGCCGTTATCGCGCACCACGCCCTTGGGCATACCCGTGGTGCCCGAGGTGTAGAGGATGTAGAGGGGATCGGTCGCCGCGACCGGGACGCACTCGGCGGGTTTTGCGTCCGCCATCAGCTCGGACCAGTCGAGATCACGCCCGGGGATCATGGACGCCCGCTCCTCGGGGCGCTGGAGAATGATGCACCGTTCGGGCTTCACCGATGCGATCTCAATCCCCTTGTCGAGCAGCGGCTTGTAGGGAACGACGCGGCCCGGTTCGAGGCCACAAGAAGCCGAAACGATCAGCCTGGGACTCGCGTCACTGATGCGGCTGGCCAGCTCCTGAGCGGCAAAGCCCCCGAACACCACCGAGTGAACCAGGCCGACCCGGGCGCAGGCCAGCATGGCGATCGTCGCCTCGGGCACCATCGGCATGTAAATGACGACTCGGTCTCCCTTCCGGGCGCCCTGGCGCAGGAGAACGCCGGCGAAGCGCGACACCTCATCGAGCAGCTCGCGATACGTGAAGACCTTGATTGTTTGGGTGACCGGGCTGTCGTAAATGAGAGCCGGCTGCTCGCCGCGGCCGTTTGCTATCTGCCGGTCGAGGGCATTGTAGCAGGTATTGACGACGCCTCCGGTGAACCAACGGTAAAAGCGGGGCCGCGATGCATCGAGCACCTCGTCCCATTTCTTGTACCAATGAACCGCCTCCGCCGCATCCGCCCAGAAGCCCTCGGGATCGCCCTGCCACCGCGCGTACACTTCATCGTATGTGCTCTTCATTGTCGCTCATCCTACCCCAGCTTCGCTGGGACCCTATGCTCGGACGGCACGCCCGAACGCATTCCTTAACCTGCTGGCCGGGGGTGAGGGGCGCAATGTCCCCACACCGCCGGCGCGCGGGCGCCCCCACAGACGTGCGCGTCCACGAGCGCCAGCTCCATGAACGACGTGCCCGGCAAGGGATTGAAGCAATAGGGTGGAATCGCCTGGAAGCCGAGCAACCGGTAGAGCCCCCGTGCGGCGGGCATAAGCGCCAGGGAGCTCGGCGTGTCATCGCCTTGGACCGGCGAGCGCCGAGTCGGCGAGCTCTGCGAGCAGCCGAAACTCGAGGATCTCCACCTCGAAATACGGCAGGCCGTCCCACGTGATCGTGATGCGCCGCGGCCAGTGAATGCCGGCGCCGGCCACTTCCCCGGTGCACTCTACCTCTTGCCGCACAGGGCCATGGGTATTCGGGTCGGCGATATCGTCAATCATGCGCACCAGGTGGCCGTTTTCATTGAAGTACATCGCCACGTCGGGCCGGCCGGGATGCGAGACGCGAAAGCCCGGGTGTCCGAGGGAGTCGGGCGCGAGGGCGGTCAGGCGGTACTCCGGCGCCCGGAGTGGCACCAGGCGCATGAGGTAATAGAGATAAAACTGATTGCGCTCGTGGGCGATGGCTTCCGGAGGCAGGGGACGCGTGGCGCCCCCGGTCTCACTCCATCCCCGGTCACCCGCGATGATGAGCCGCCTGCGCGATGCAGTATCCTGGCCATCCACGCGGAGCGTGACGACGGCGCTATCGGGGGGTAGCAGGCGCCACAACCCAGTGAGGTGCAAATCCTTGATGGGGAGCGAGATCGTAGCTCTGCCGCGCCATTCGAGGGCGCGATACGCGCCGAGCTTCGCCTCGCCACCAGAAGCCGAGATCGCTTGCTCGAGCAGTCTCCGGGCCGGGACTTGCGCCGACGCTCGGTGGGCGCATGACCCGGCGAGGATGAGAGGAGCGAGGACGATGATCCCGAGGGAGTGTCGCATGGTGCCGCCGCCTCAACCGATCGCGCCGGAGCGGAGCCTCAGGTCAGCGCGGCTGCGCCGGCGCGACGTAGTCGTGGGCCGCTACGATCTGCCAGCGCCGCCCCCCGCGCACCCACGTGTCGGTGAACCGGTAGCGGCGGTCGAACGCGCCGCCCGCGCCGCGCCCCCGGACCACAAGCCACCCGGTGACCACGGCCGTCGTACCGAATCGGTGGACGCGCATGTCCTCGTTGTGCGCGGCCTCCACGGTGTCGGGGCCGGAGACAATGTCCCGCAGCACCGCGTCGCGGGTCGACATGCGGTCGTCCTCGGTGTAGATGAATCCCTCGGCGAGGAGCCGGTCGAAGGTGGCCGCGTCGCGCCTCACGAGGGCCGCGGCCCACTCGTCCTCGAGCCCCAGGAGCGCGCGCACGTCGCGATCCTGCCCGCGGACGCCTGTCGCCCCCAGGCCGGCGAGCAACACGCCCATCGCCGCCCCCATCTCGAGCCGCCTGATGAACGCGAGGCACTTCCGACCTATCGCGGCCACAGCCATCCGAACGCGCCCGCCGTCAGGAGCGCGTAGATCAACCCGTCCACCGTCGCCTTCACCGTCGTGCTCCAGGCGCGGCGGTACCAGATCGACATCTGCCACAGGGCGAGCGAATACCCGATGAACGCCGTCGCGCCCGCGAACCGGAAGACCGCCAGGTACGGCGCGCCCGGCTGCAGCGCGCGTCCGGCGACATACGCCGCGAAGACACCGACGACGGCGCAGTAGATGAACCATTGCACCAGGTTCTTCCCCATCGCCGGACGGCCCGAGGGGACGCTGGGCATCACCGTGAGCACCATCATCGGACCCTTCTTGATCTTTTCGGCAAACTCCGGTGACCGCATCTCCTCTCTACTCGACGGGCGGGGGATCATGTAGTCACCCGGCGGGATCGCGAGCGCGCGCAGCGCGTCCATCACCTTGTCTTCGTTCGGCATTTTGGGGTAGTCGCTCTTGTGCCAGGGCAACACCATGTGGATGACGGAGCTCGCAACGAAAACGAGCACCGCCGACAGCAGGATCGGGAGCCACAGCGCGGAGAGCCCGGTCATCACGACCTCCTTTCGGTCATGCGTCGCCTTCGTACTTGAACGAAACCTTGACCTTCGCCCGATAGCTCTGGACCTCACCGTCTCTCAGCTGCATGTCGAGCTCGGAAACCTCGGCGACACGCAGGTCGCGCAGTTTCTGCGCCGCCTGTTTGACCGCAGCGGCGGCCGCCTTCTCCCAGGACTCGGTGCTGGTACCGACCAGCTCGATGACTTTGTAGACGCTCTCTGGCACGTGGATCTCCTTGTCGGGTTTGGTTCCTCGTCACCCAGCGGACAGCGCTTAAGGTGCGGGCTGCACGGGAGGGGCGCAACCGCTTCGTGCACCAGCCTCAGGGGGCGGCCGTGGCGATCGATCAGGGCACGCAGCGCCGCGACGGCGCCGGCGACGGAAATGAGGACGAGAGCCGGATAGACGAGAAGGAGATCCGCCCGGATGTGCATAAGTCCAGCTCCGGGGGCCCCTATCGTGCCGCTCGCTCGATGCTGCATAATAGGCCGACCGATCCAGCGCTGCGTTTGTCGACCACCACCGTAAACATGGGAGCTTCCGTGAAGCAGAGCACCTACTCGCGCCGTGAGTTCTTGGGGATGAGCGCCGTTGCCGCCGGGGCATCGTTCGCCGCGAAGACGATTGTCCCGCTGCCGCACGATCTCATACCCAGCGCGGCCGTTCCCGCCAGTGACCGGGTCCGCTTCGGCATGATCGGCGTCGGCATGCAGGGGTCCGGCCTCTTGTCCGAAGCGATCACGCTGCCCGGCGTCGAATGCGCCGCCGCCTGCGACCTCTACGACGGCCGGCACACCCTGGCCCGCGAGATCGTTCGGCCGGATCTGCCTGTGACCCGCCGTTATCAGGCGCTCCTCGACGACAAGAACATCGACTGCATCGTGGCCGCAGTTCCGGATCACTGGCACAAGCAGGTGGTGGTCGATGCGGTGAGCGCGGGCAAGGACATCTACTGCGAGAAGCCGATGTCGCACAGCCCCGCCGATGGTGTGGCCATGGTGGAAGCGGCGAAGAAAACCGGACGCATCGTGCAGATCGGCTCGCAGCGCGTCAGCTCCCAGATCTTTGCCAAGGCGAGAGAGCTGATTGCGCAGGGGATGCTGGGCGACCCGATGCTCGTCGAAGGATGGCTCGGCCGAAACGACCCCACCGGCGCCTGGGAGTACCCGCCACCGCCGGACCTCTCCCCGCAGAATCTGGACTGGGACACCTGGCAGGGGACCGTCCCGAAGCGGGCCTTCGATCCTTACATCTTCGCGCGCTGGCGCTGCTGGAAGGAATACGGCACCGGGGTCGCCGGCGACCTCCTGGTCCACCTCATCAGCGGCATGATGTTCATCATGGGCATCAATGAGCCGCCCAGGCAGGCGTGCGCGGTCGGCGGAATCCGGCGCTGGAAGGACGGCCGCAACATGCCCGACGTGCATGCGGTGGTCTATTACTATGGCGAGCTGCCGGTGTACATGCGCCTTAATCTGGGCACCGCGATGCCGGAGACCTACCGTTTCCAGGGATCGAAGGGGATTCTGGAGCTGACCGAATCCGGCCTGACGTACACGCCGCAGAGCGGCAAGGATTCCGCGCCGAGCTATTACGCCAACTCCTTCCCCCGCGCGATGCGGGAGGCGTACTTCCGGAAATGGCACGAAGAGAACGATCCGAAGCTGGGCCAGGAGCAAATGTCCGAGACGATCACATTTCGCGCGCCGGACTACGACGACATCAGGCCGCACCTGTGGACGTTCTTCGAGGCGGTGCGCTCGCGGAAACCGGTGGTCGAGGATGCGGTGTTCGGCCACCACGCGGCGCTCGCCTGCCACATGGCGAACGAGTCATACTTTCGCAGGAGCGCCGTGGTTTGGGACGAGACTTCGAAGAGCATCCGGGGTTAACGGCCGCCAGGAGGCTGTGCGTGTACGATTCCGACCTTCTCGATGCCGAGCCAGATGAAAGGCACCCGTGGGGTCCTTTCACTGGAGGTATCGGCGACGCTCCGTTGGCCCCCCATCCAGACTGTCCGCCGACATGGGACGCTCCTCAATGAGCTCCTCGGCTGCGACTGTGTGGAAAGAGAGCATACCCCAGTCGCCCGGCCCAACGAACAGCCGATGCCAGGTATTCGGGGGGATGGTGACCCAACGGCGGTCCACTGGTGCACCCGGGTCGCTGACCAATGGATAGGGCTCCCAGCGCTGTCCCTCCCGCAGGTGAAACTCCCCGCGTCCCAACAGCGACAAGGATCGTTGATGGCTGTTCGGATGGCGCTCCGCGCCGGTCGCGGCCCCCGCCCGTATGACGAACACCCAGCATGACGCTATCGCCGCTGGGAGCGACCGATCGAATAGGTCCAGCGGGATCGTGTCCCAGGCCATCTGCCCGGCACTCTCCGGTAACGCCCGTGCAACGCGGTCCAAGACCGTCGCCACATGCGTTGCTACCGCCGGTGCCCGCGCCGCTCGGTCGAGTAGGTGTATGATCGAATCCGTGCGTGCACTCACCGGCCATTACTTCGCGTACTCTTCCGCGCCCAAGAAGTGAAGCGACACGTACGGTTCCTCGCCGACCACCCAGCTGTCATGGCCTGGTCCGATCGAGAACAGATCTCCGGCACGGAGGTCGACGTCTCGACCATCGTCCATGCGAACCTTCACGCGCCCCGAGACCACTAGTCCAACGTGACTGACCTGGCAGGTGGAAGTGCCGGCGGTGGGGCCGACGTGCTCGGACCACTTCCAACCGGGCTCGTAGCTGGCGCGACCCAGAGTGAGCCCACCGATGCGAACGAGATCGAAACGTCCTTTGGCAAACTCGCGGGTCTCATCAGGAGAATCGAACCGTTTGATCAAAACGTGCGTCACATCCCCCCCTATGGAAGGCCGTATCAAATTCGGGCAGCAGGGTCTCGGCGATGGTCATGAAATCCGATCGAGGTAACGAGCACGGAAGCTAGCGGCGCTGCTGCGCAAACAGCCAGCGCGTGAACTCGTCCGACGCGTACACCGCGTCCCACGAGTTGTGGTTGAGGCCGAGGAACTCGGTGTACCGCACGTCGGCGGACACGGCCTTCAGCGCGCCTGCCGGCTCCCGCGATCCAGTGACCGGCACGACGGCGTCCATCTCCCCGTGGAAGATCCAAATCGGCGTCTTGGCAAGCCGACGGGCGAGGGCGGGAACGGCCGCGCCACTCTCGGCCGGAACGACCGGAACGGAGCCCCGGAACTGGGAAACGTCTTCGACCCAGCCGCAGATCGGAGCCACGGCGGCAAAGAGCTCGGGGTGCCGGTAGGCGAGATACCACGCCCCGTGACCGCCCATGGAGAGACCGGTGAGATACACGCGGTTCGGCTCGACGTGGAACTCCCTCATGGTCTGCCGGAGGGCGGCGAGCGCCATCTCCGCGGGCGCTCCGACCCATTGAGAGTCCGGTGGCGCCTGGGGGAAGATGACGATGGCGGGAAAGCGCCGCGGCTCCCGGCGGATCGCGGGGCCGAGACCCACGGTGGTTTGAAGCAGTCCGTCCGTGCCCCGCTCGCCGGCGCCGTGTAAGAAGAGAATCACCGGCCAGCCGGCTTTTGTTGGATACTCGGCCGGGACATAGACCTGATAGCGGTAGCTCTGGCCGGCCACGGTCACCGTCCGGTCGAGGAATCCGGTCTCGACGCTTTGGGCGCTGACGGGCGCAGCGAGCAGGAAGAGGAGTGTCGGGTATGCGAGAACCCGTCCGCGCACTACTTCACGACGGCGCTGAGAGGCGAAGGCCTGCATGAGAATGGGCGTCCGGTTTCTAGAAATTGTCTCAGAACGGCCGGCCGCGCCAGGCGGCGCCGGCGTAAAGGAGG
>DATDFP010000169.1:0-9089 GCA_036522535.1 Gemmatimonadales bacterium | reverse complement strand
CCAGACTGCGGCAACCGCCGCACTTCCTGCCTACAGCCGCTTTGCCTGCGGGAGACTGAAGCGTGTTCCGGCGCGCCGACCGGCGCGCCGGACGTTTACCACACGTGCGACAGCTGGAGCTTCTGCGCGACCGCGCGCAACCAGGGCCACTCGCCCACCGGGCGGATGTCGTCGTCGGAGTCGAGCGCGAGGCCGATGTCGTACGGTGTCCCGTACTGGGCGGCCTGCGCGAGTCTCCACAGCTGGCGGCGGTGCGCGATCCAAATCGCGTTCTCGCCGACCGTGGGGAGGCGGTTGCCGTGGGGCGCGAAGAACGTCACGTACAGGCGCTTCGGCGCGCCGCCGCCCTTGAGGACCGAATCGACCTGGATCTTCGCCTCGTAGGCTTCCGGCGCACCCTGATCGTGGAACAGCATCCGCATGAGCCATCCACCGTGCGGCTCATACAGGTCCGCTCGCTCCACGTGCTCGAGCCTGCCGGCCACGACGTACTGCGCGTCGATCAGCCGCTCCCCGATCAGGCGATCTCCCGCCGCGGGAAGCACGGTGAGGCGCTCCTGCCAGTCGGACGAATTGGCGGCACACGCGGCGAGGAGCCCGGCGAGGCCAGCGATTGCGACGTGTCTGCTGAGGTTTGCCATCATGCCACTCCTATGTGCATAAGCCTTGCCATCGCGGAACGCTGAATCGGCGCGGCGCAAATGACCTTCAACCCCTCTGCGAGAGCCCTTGAGGCGAGCTCGTTACGGACCTGTAACGAGTTTGCGCCAGACCGGACGGCTGGAGCCCTGCACAGGATCGAGCATTTTGCACGGCTGACATGAGACCGAATCGTGGCGTGAGGACGGTCACTGCACCGCGCGGCGGCGATCGGCCAACGTCTCTAATACACCCCGGCGCGAGCGCCGGGCCCGTGTCTGGCGCCCCGCCGTGCGGCGAGGTAGCGTAGCGGACTCGCGATCGGGAGGGATCTGGTCGTGCCGCCGCCGCGTCGAGCTGCATGGTACAGTTGGGAGGAGCTGGCCGAAGAACGGTTGAACGACCTGCTCTCGCGCCGCCTGATCACGGGCGACCGGATAATGCTGGCGCACGTCTACCTCAAGAAGGGGTGCATCGTGCCCCGGCATGCCCACGAGAACGAGCAGCTCACCTACATTCTCGAAGGCGCGCTCAGGTTCCTCGTGGGCGAGAACGGCGAGCAGGAAGTGGTGGTGCGGGCGGGGGAGGTGCTGCACCTGCCCTCGAACCTCCCGCACGAGGCGCACGCCCTCGAGGATACGCTCGACGTGGACGTGTTTTCGCCGCCGCGGCAAGACTGGTTGAACAAGACCGACAGCTACCTGCGCAACAAGTAGCGGGCTGGGGCGTCAGTCGGCGCCCGG
This sequence comes from Gemmatimonadales bacterium, assembly GCA_036522535.1. Classification (GTDB taxonomy): domain Bacteria; phylum Gemmatimonadota; class Gemmatimonadetes; order Gemmatimonadales; family GWC2-71-9; genus AG12. The sequence continues at coordinate 7,707 of DATDFP010000169.1, read as the reverse complement.
CACCTCGCGACTCGGGCGGGCCGACCCCAGGGGATGGGCGCGGGGCGGCCGGTGAGCGTCGCAATAATAGTGGACGGAACGCGAGTCGTTGACGGAGCGCTGGTGCGTCAGCCAGGCCGCCGGCCGGTTACAGGTGCGGTGGCTCACCCAATCATAGAAATCACATCGCGGCTCGTGCATACCGACTCTCCTCGACACCGTATAAACGGGGTTCTTCGGCGAGTTCCGCGTTTGCTACGGCGCTCGGAAGCGATCGGATTGCGGGCTACATTCCGACCGGCACGTCGCGACGGGCATGTCATGGCGCCTGCCCGATCGCCCGCAGGAACTCGCGGTCCCACGCCGCCGATATCGCTTCCCGTGGCGAGTACGGCCCCGGCTGGTAGGCGCGGGAGGCGATCCCCGCCTGGCTCAGCTCGCAGATGTGCCAGTCCTGACGGTTGGTCTCGTCCCAGAAGCGCACCGCGTCGTCGGGGTCGAAGCCGGGTTCGTCGAACGCGTCGGGGTGGAACAGCCACTCGCACGTGATGGCCGTCCGCCCCGGTCCCTCCGGCCACAGCGTGTGGAACATGACGTAGTCGGGGTGCAGGCTGAGCAGCAGGTTCGGGAAGATCGAGTAGAAGTAGACCCGGTTCCGATCTTCCGGCGGGAGCGTCCCCACCGGCCGCCCGCAGGCCCTGCCGCTCATGGTGAGGCTGCCGCCTTCCTTCTTGATCACCATGTAGCCGCCGAGATAGGGTCCGTCGAACAGGTCGTTCGCGCCGCTCGTGTACGGCGTCAGCCTGGCGAGTGTGGGGTGGATCACAGGGCAGTGCAGGCACTCGGAGTAGTTCTGGAAAATGAGCTTCCAGTTGGCCCTGACGTCATAGTCGATGCGCCGCGCCGACCGCAGGTTCGGGAGGTTGAACCGGCTGAACCGCCCCACGAGCGGCGCGAATGTCTGCAGCAGCGGCTCCGGCTCGCGCACGAGCGTGAGGAAAACGAACCCTTCCCACGTCTCGAGCGCCACCGGGTGGAGCGGGTAGTCTCGCTTTTCGAAACCCGCCACCTCGTCCATGTGGGGCGCGCCGATCAGCCGCCCGTCGATCGTGTAGGTCCACGCGTGGTAGGGGCACTGGATCGTTTCGGAGAAGCAGCCACGCGGCTCCTCGCACAGCCGGGTGCCGCGGTGGCGGCATAGATTATAAAAGGAGCGCAGCGCGCCGTCCCGGCCGCGCACCACGATCACACTCTCGCCAGCGATGGTGCGCAGCACGTAGTCGCCGGGATTGGCGATTTCGGCGGCGCGACCCCCGCACAGCCACCGCTCGGCGAAGATGCGCTCCTGCTCTACCGCATAGATCTCCGGCGAGGTGTAATAGTGGCCGGGCAGAGTGCGCTGGCCCTGCCGGTACGCTTCGGTGGCTTCGAGGAAGCTGGTCATGCCGTAAGGCTAGCGGGGTGTCGAGAAATCGCAATTGGTGATGCGACGTCTTGAGGAGTCTTGAGGAGTATTGTATGAGGGACTGAAGTCCCAGCTCGGCTGCGGGGGCGTCCTGAAGGACGCTCGCCCGGAAGCGTCCTTTAGGACGCGCTGCGGCCGAGTGGGGACTTCAGTCCCTCATCAGGATCATTCTCGGGACGCACCCGCCCGTCCGAACACCACCCCCCGCCGCTCCCGTCCGAGTGCCGCGACGATCGCGCCGAGCGCGAACACGGCCGCGGCGGAGCGCGCCATCGCCGAGGCGTAGCTCGCGCCTGCGGCGAACAACGCCTGCACGTGCGGGATCGAGCTCGCGAGCGCGACCCCGCACTGGTACGCGAAGCCGGGGAGAAAGCCGCGGACCGAGTCGGGCGACAGCTCGGTGATGTGCGCCGGGATCACGCCCCACGCCCCCTGGACGAAGAACTGCATCACGAACGCGCCGGCGACGAGGAGCGGCAGTGACGGCGCGAATGCCCACAGCGGGATCGCTACCAGGGCGCCCATGAGCGCGAGCACGATCGTGCGCCGCCGCCCCAGACGGTCGGAGTAGAGGCCGCACACGACCCCGCCAGAGAGCGCGCCGACCATCGAAAACGCGGTGAGTGCCGCCCGGCTGGTCGGAGAGAAGCCCCAATCGCGCTGCAGGAAGGTGGGGTACAGGTCCTGGGTCCCGTGCGACACCAGGTTCATCATGGCCATCAGCAGAACCAGGTACAGGAACAGCTTCCAGTGCGACACGATGGCGCGACCCAGCCCGCGCCATGTCTCCTGGCGCGTTTCCCGCCACACGTCGGATTCCGTCACCCGGGCGCGCACGAACACCGCAAGCAGCGCCGGCAGGCCACCGATGAAGAACAAAGGGCGCCAGCCCCAGTGGGGGAACACGAAGAAGTAGCACAGCGCGGCGAGGAGGTATCCCGCGGCGTATCCCTGCTGCAGGAGCCCCGAAACGATCCCGCGCAGGCGGGGCGGTACTTTCTCCATCACGAGCGACGCGCCCACACCCCACTCCCCACCCATTCCGATCCCGAACAGCGCGCGGAGCACGAGAAACGTGGCGTAGCTGGGTGCGAGTCCCGAGAGCACCTCGATGAAGGAGTAGAACACCAGGTCCGCCATCAGCGGGATCTTACGGCCGTAGCGATCGGCGATGAGCCCGAACAGGAACGCGCCCACCGGCCGGAACGCGAGGGTGAGCGTGAGCGAGAAGGCGATATCGGCGTCGGAGCGGCCGAAGTCCCTGGCGATCGCCGTCAGGGTCATGACGACGAGGAAGAAATCGAAGGCGTCGAGCGTCCAGCCGAGGAAGCCGGCGACGACCGCTGCCTGGGCATCGGCCGTCGCGGCGCGTGCGGTGGTCATCGGCACTACATTACAACCGTCCCGAGCATTGCACGACCGGGAGACCGACTTGAGCTTGCGCCATTACGGGTGGTTTCTGCCGATGATCCTCTCCGGTCGCCTGCCGGCGCAGGCGGACGGCGCCCGTCCGGCGGTCGCCGTGCTCGAGCTGCGGTTCGACGGCCAGCACGCGACCGTGCCCGAGCCCGGCGATACGGCCATCGCGCAGGCTGCGACGAGGAAGCTCCTCGCGACGCTTCTCGCCTCGGATGACCTCACGGTCGTCGACTCGGCTCGGGTGGCGGCGGCCGTGACCGCGGCCCAGGCGGATGGGAATCCCTGTGACAACGCGTGTGCCGTGGCCGTCGCCCGGAGCCTCGGCGCGCGGTGGGTCGTCACGGGTACCGTGACGAAGACGAGCAACCTCGTATGGATACTGACGGCGGAGCTCTTCGACGTCGCGGCGGGCCGGCCGATCCTCGCCGACGGCTACGAGCTCAAAGGGGACGCGCGGGTGATGGGACCCGCAGGCGCGCATGTCTTCGCGCAACGGGTCGAGCGCATCCTGGCGGAGCGGCAGGCCGCCGCGCGCTGACTGGAGTGACCCAGCACGTCCTCACCCCTGTCCCTCTTCTAGTCCTCACCCCCTGTTCCCCTTCTAGTCCTCACTCCCTGTTCCCCTGCTAGTCCTCACCCCCTGTTCCCCTTTTAGTCCTCACCCCCTGTCCCCCTTCTAGTCCTCACCCCCTGTCCCCCCTTTGGTCCTCACCCCCTGTCCCCCTCTCCCTTCGGGAGAGGGGGAACTCATGGCGTGCCCCGTGTCGGAACGGACAGGGAGACGGGGGGTGAGGACTTTGCAAGGAGAGGCTCCTAGCGGTCGCCGGGGGACGACGACACATTGATCCGGACCTTCCGAACGTCCCCCGAATCGCTGGAGACGCCATGCATCGCGCCATTCGCTTCCCGATTCCCGTCGCGTGTGTCGTCGCGGCATTTGCGCTTCCCACGACCGCTCGCCCGCAGGAAACGGCATCCGACACCCTGCTCACCGTGGATCACTACCTCGACTGGGAGCAGGCGAGTGACCCGCAGATCTCTCCCGACGGCTCGCAGATCATCTACACCCGCCGCTGGGTGAACAAGCAAGAGGATAAGTGGGAGTCGGCGCTCTGGATCATGAGCGCGGACGGCTCGCGCCAGCGTTTCCTCGTGAAGGGATCGAACGCCCGCTGGTCGCCGGACGGCACGCGGATCCTCTACCTGGCGGACGGCGAGCCCAAGGGGACGCAGGTGTTCGTGCGTTGGATGGATGCCGAGGGTGCGGTCACCCAGATCACGCGCGTGGAGGAGACGCCGGCGGACCCCCGGTGGTCGCCGGATGGCAAACTCGTCAGCTTCGCCATGCTGGTGCCGGACTCGACGCTGTGGAAGATCTCCATGCCCCAGCCGCCGCAAGGCGCGAAATGGACGCCGGCGCCGCGTGTGGTGGACGACCTGCACTACCGCCAGGATCGCGTGGGCTTCATGAAGCAGGGCTTCAGCCACCTCTTTCTAGTACCGGCCGACGGTGGGACGCCGCGGGCGCTCACGTCCGGGCACTGGAACGTGGGGGCGCGGTTCGACGGCCTGTCGGGGCGCGTCGGCTACGACTGGGTTCCGGACGGCAAGACGATCGTGTTCGACGGGTTGCGCGACACGACGTGGGACCGCCAGTACCGCAGCTCCCGCCTGTACGCACTCGACGTCGCGACCGGGACGATTCGGGAGCTCGTGTCCCGCCCGGGCTTCTGGGCCGATCCCGCCGTCTCACCCGACGGCCGGACGGTTGCGTTCACGGGGTACGATTCCTCCGAGCACACCCACAAGACCTCCGACCTCCACGTGATCGGCATCGATGGATCCGGGATGCGGGACGTGTCGCGGAGCCTCGATCGCGACCCGGGTGATCTCACGTGGACGCCGGACGGGAAGGGGATCTCCTTCACCGCGCCTGACCGCGGGTCCGTCAACGTCCGCTACGCCGATCTGTCGGGGGCCGTGCATGACGTGACGCAGGGCGCGCAGGTCGTATCGCTCTCGTCCGTGGCGCGGACCTTCACGGCCGTCGGCGTGCAGAGCGATCCGACGCATCCGCCGGAGGTGGTGCGCTGGGACCTGCGGAAAGCGCAGCTCTCCCGCCTCACGAACGTGAACGGGGACGTCCTCGCGAACAAGCGCCTCGCGCAGGTGGAGGAGATCTGGTACCCCTCGAGCGGCGGCGCGCGGGTGCAGGGCTGGATCGTGAAGCCGCCGGGCTTCGAGCCGTCGAAGAAGTATCCGCTGATCCTCGAGATTCACGGCGGACCGTTCGCGATGTACAACGTCGGGTTCAGCTACATGTTCCAGAACTTCGCGGCGGGCGGTTACGTGGTGCTCTACACGAATCCGCGGGGGAGCACGGGCTACGGGGATGCGTTCTCCAGCGCCATCGACCACAACTACCCCGGGCCGGACTACGACGACCTCATGGCCGGGGTCAATGCCGCGATCGAGCGCGGCTTCGTGGACACGACCCGGATGTACGTGTCGGGATGCTCCGGAGGCGGCGTGCTGTCGAGCTGGGTGATCGGACACACCACCCGCTTCGCCGCGGCGGCGGTGCGCTGCCCGGTGATCGACTGGATCTCGATGGCCGGCGAGACCGACATTCCGCTCTTCACGTATAGCTTCTTCCACGAGCCCTTCTGGGACAAGCCGGACGAGTGGCTGGCGCACTCCTCGCTGATGTACGTGGGCCGCGTCACGACGCCGACGCTGCTGATGACCGGGGAGCTGGACCGGCGCACGCCGATCCCGCAGACCGAGGAGTATTACGCCGCGCTCAAGATGCGGCACGTGCCCACGATGCTGCTGCGGTTCAACGAGGAATACCACGGCACGGGCTCGAAGCCGACCAACTTCATGAGGACGCAGCTCTACATGATGAGCTGGTTCCAGAAGTACCGGCGCGGCGGCGAGGCGGCTGCGAGCAGCGGAAACTACTAGACGCAGCAGACGCAACAGACGCACAGACGCACAGAAGGGGGCAATGACGTGCTGCCCCTGTGCGTCTACCGCGTCTGGTGCGTCTGTGCGTCTAGCCTGATGGTCAGGCCGAGCCGGTGCTGGCTCCCCAGCACCGCCGAGCCTTGATAGGCGTAGTCGAGCGCCACCTGCCGCACCCGCAGGCCCACGCCCACCGTGACCGGCCGCGTCGCGAAGTCGCCGCCGGCGCGGGAAGCGAGGCCCAGCCGGGCCACGGTGAGCACCTGACTGGCGGGATTTGACCACCCGACTTCCATGCCGCCCCCCAGCTCACCGGGCGCGCCACGGGTGGCGGCGAAATCGGCGGCGGCGAGGAGGTGCAACCGCTCGTGGCCGGGCCCGAGCGGGCGGAACTCGGCGCCCGCGCGAACGGTCCGCGGGAGCGGAGCGCCGAACCCGCCGACGTTCACGTCACCGCCCAGGTATTGCACGCTCGCCCCGACGGCGAGCCGCTGCGTGAGCCGTCCGCGGAGGCCGGCGGAGAAGCTGGCGGCCCCTCCGGAGGCCTCGGCGAGCGTGGTCGAATAGTAGTTGACGGCGGCCCCGACGCTCGCGCGCCCGCCACCCAAGTCGAGGGCGCCGGCGAGCGCGAACGCCTGCTCGTTCGCCGACAGACGCTGGCCTGTGGACGTGCCCCGGCCGCCGCAGCCGTTGCACACCACTTCGTCGACGCTGCCGAGATCGAGATAACGAACGCCGAGCGCGATGCCGACCGAGCGCACTCGCAACCCGACGGACATCGATCCGGCCTTCGATCCTTCGAACAGAGTCTGCCCCGCGAGCTGGGCCTCGACATGCCCGACGGTAGCGGCGCCCGCAGGGTTCGCGAAGATGCTGGTGACGCCGCTGGCCGCGGTGAGCGCGCCGCCCAGCGCGGCCGCCCGCGGCACGGTGGTGAGCTGCAGGATCGGAGCACCCGCCGCGCCGTTGGAGCGGTCGATCGTCTGGGCGATGCCGGCCGCGGGGAATGCGGCGAGGGACACGACGACGACGGCGTCACGGCGTCTCATGTGGTCACCTCACCGCGCGGGACTCAGGATCATCAGGCGCTGTCGCAGCAGCTTCGAGCCGGTATCCACCACGAGGATGTACATCCCGTTCGGCAGGCCCGGGGACTCGCCGCGCACGTCCCACTCGAAGCCGCTCGCGGGAAGGCCGGTGAAGTCCCGGACGCGCAGTCCCGCAAAGCTGTAGAGCGCCATGGACCGCGGCGGCAAATCGTAGCTGAAGATCACGCGGCCGCTCCGCACCGGGTTCTCCGAGATGAGAAAGGCCTCGCCGGCCTCGAGCAGAGTCGCCGAGCCCAGCCGGCTCGCCACCGGCACCGGAGTGCCCGCCACCGCGTGGCGTACCGAGAGGGCCCCCGTGCCCGACACGGCGGTCAGGCGCAACCCGAGCGTGTCGCCCTGGCGCAGGCGGTCGTTCAGCCGGAGGACCAGCAGGTAGGTCACCTGGGTTCCGGGCGAGAGGCTGGTGCCCACGCCGGCGAAGCTCGGGGTCGCGCCGGCTGCGAACGGCGCGGTGAGGACGGCGAGCGGGGGCCCGGAAGGGACCGTGCCTGCCCCGGTCGAGTCGCGGTAGAGGTCGAGCTCAGTCACCACGTCGGCGAGCGCGTGACTGCTCGCGGCCGCCACGCTGATCGTGTCCAGGCGCGCCCCTTCGAGCGTGGAGACCGACACGACGAATTGGAGCGCGGCGTTGGCGCCGATGCGCAGCCGGGCGTTGGGCGAGCGTGCCCCGGCCGCCGCCGTCAGCTCGGCCTGGCCGCCGACTGAGTAGAGCCGGCCGGACACGCTCGCCGCGCCGAGCCTGGCGGGCAGCACGCCGCTCACCGTTCC
>DATDFP010000168.1:0-3894 GCA_036522535.1 Gemmatimonadales bacterium | reverse complement strand
GCGCCGCCGCTCCCGTCGCAGTCGCCGGCGCGGGCTGGGCGTGGTGGCTGCTGCGGCATCGCGATGGGATCGATCCCGCGCTGGCGATGAACTACGGTAGCTACGTCGAGACTGTGCACGAGGCGGGGCTGGGCGTGTTCTGGCCCGCGACCCGCGATCTGCTCCGGCCCCTGGGCAATCTGACCCTGGGCTGGCTCCCGTGGGCGCCGCTCTACTATGTGTGCGCCGCCGCCGCCGTCGCCGTTGGCGGTTACGGCCTTTACGGGCTGGTGCGGCGCTCCGCCATCGCGTGGACACTGGCGTGCTACTTCCTGATCCTGATGGTGTGGCCGTTCCCGTCCGACCGGTTTCTCTGGGGCGTTCTGCCCTGGCTCGCGCTCGTGTGGGTGTCCGGGGCCATCGCGGCGTGGCGTCACCGGCGGCTTCGCCTTTCGGTCGTGCTGCTCTCGGGGCTCATGGGACTGGGCTACGGCTTGATCGAGGTGCGAGGTTTCGCAGGTCGTTGGTGGGGGACCACGGTGCAGCGCATCTCGAGCAACTTCAGCGAGCTCTTGCCGAGACTCGATTCGCTCCCGCCGGGCGTGGTACTCGCGACGGACGACGAAGCCCTCGTCTGGCTGTACACGCGGCGGACCACGGTACCGTTCTACATCTATTCCTATCGCGGCCGCACCGAGACCCGGCCGACGCCCGCCGAGCAGCGCTCCTATCTCGAGCGTCAGGGCGTCACACACATCCTTCTTAGCGGGTTCGGGTCGGGCTCCGACGTGGAGTTGGACGCGTTGCTCGGCACCTACCCCGGGTGGCTCTCGGTGATCTATCGCTGGACCGGGGGTCGAGCCTTGTTCCGGGTGAGTTCCCACTCCGGAGGCGCTGCAACAGGCCCAGGGCCTTGCAAAAATCCCGGTTTTCCCATAACGTCCCTCGCCTCGGAGGGCAGAGGTTGCCGCATGTAACGCCTTTCAGCCCAGCATGTTTACATAAACGACCCCGCTCCGGCACGGCCTTTGCTTCGAACAGGCCACGGTTTGTCATGGTTTTCAGGCGCAGCCTGGACTCAAGTGCATCCTAATGGGGAGGATCGAGATGAACCGCAAGGGTTTCACACTGATTGAGCTGTTGATCGTGGTCGTGATCATCGGCATTCTGGCCGCGATCGCGATTCCGAAGTTCGCCAACACGAAGGAAAAGGCGTACATCGCCTCGATGAAGTCCGACCTGCGCAACCTGGTGACGGCCGAGGAGGCCTATTTCGCCGACTCGATCAAGTACGCGGGCACCACGGCCTGTACGCCGACCGCGGGGTCGGCGACGTTCTGCCCGACGACCGGGAACGGCTTGACGGGTCTGAGCACCACGAGCGACGGGTGGAAGTCGAACATCACGAACGCGAACACGACCAAGACCTGCGCGATCTTCATCGGTTCGACGTCGAACTCGCCGGCCACGAAGGAAGGCGAGCCGAAGTGTCAGTAGGCTGAGCGCTAAGCCGCAAGGCGAAAGCCGCAAGCTCGCATCCTTTCTCGAGCTTGCGGCTTTTTGCTTGCGGCCTGCGGTTTTAGGCTTGCGGCTGTCCGGCCCAAAGCATTGCGACCAGCCCGACCCGTTGAAAAATCCCCGACTCCACTGTAAGGTACCGTGTCGTGGTGAGCCTGGCCCGTCGGCGTAAGCTGTTTCACTGCAATGCATTGACGGGAGGTACGCAGGGGCGCAGGGCACAGGGCTTGCCCTTCTTGTTCCTCTCGGTATCGTAGCCTGGACGTAAGTGGGTCCGAAAAAAAGGGGGGAGAGATGAACCGGAAGGGTTTCACGCTGATTGAGCTGCTGATCGTGGTCGTGATCATCGGCATTCTGGCCGCGATCGCGATTCCGAAGTTCGCGAACACGAAGGAGAAGGCGTACATCGCCTCGATGAAGTCCGACCTGCGCAACCTGGTCACGGCCGAGGAGGCCTATTTCGCCGACTCGATCAAGTACACGGGTACCACGGCCTGTACGCCGACGCCGGGCTCGGCGACGTTCTGCCCGACGACCGGGAACGGCTTGACGGGTCTGACCACGACGAGCGACGGGTGGAAGTCGAACATCACGAACGCGAACACGACCAAGACCTGCGCGATCTTCATCGGTTCGACGTCGAACTCGCCGGCCACCAAGGAAGGCGAGCCGCGGTGCCAGTAAGCGTCTGACGGCGCTGTTGCACGACGCCACGACGCCACGTTGCTTGTAGAGGCACGGCATTGCTGTGCCGCTACAGACGACGTGGCGTCGTGCCGTCTGGGTGCCCCCCGCCATTGCGACCAGCCCGACGCCTTGCAAAATCCCTTGCAAAATCCCCGACTCGAGCGCAAGGTGCCTCGCCGTGACTGATCGCGGCGGAGCGATCTAATGCCTTTGACCACAACGGGTTTAGGCCCCGGGACCTCGGGTCGGGCACGGGGCTTGCTCTGAGATCACCCCTGGTCTGGTGCCTCAAATGCAACTGGGTCTCAAAAAGGGGGAGAGATGAACCGGAAGGGCTTCACGCTGATTGAGCTGTTGATCGTGGTCGTGATCATCGGCATTCTGGCCGCGATCGCGATTCCGAAGTTCGCGAACACGAAGGAGAAGGCGTACATCGCCTCGATGAAGTCCGACCTGCGCAACCTCGTGACGGCCGAGGAGGCCTATTTCGCCGACTCGATCAAGTACACGGGGACCACGGCTTGTACGCCGACGCCGGGCTCGGCGACGTTCTGCGAGACCACCGGGAACGGGCTCACGGGACTGACCACGACGAGCGACGGGTGGAAGTCGAACATCACGAACGCGAACACGACCAAGACCTGCGCGATCTTCATCGGTTCGACATCGAACTCGCCGGCCACCAAGGAAGGCGAGCCGAAGTGCCAGTAAGCTAGGCGCAAGCCGCAAGGCGAAAGCCTCAAGCGCCACGACGCCACGTTGCAAGGGTTCTTGTGACGTGGCGTCTTGGCGTCCTGCCGTGCCTCCACATATTGTGAGTCCCCATGCCTACCAAGCCGGCGCTCCGGACGGAGCTGCTCTTCTACCTGTCCTTCTTCGCCGCCGCCGCCCTGCTCGTCGGGGTGGCGACGACGATCGTGGCGCCGCTCGTGGCCCCGGGAGAAGAGTTCTGGATGGTGATGGTGTTCGTGACGCTCGAGGTGGCCATCTTCTTCTTCTTCGGGCGCTATCTCATCAATCGCCTGATCCTCGGGCCGGTGGAGCGCCTGGTCGCCGCGGCGGACGCCGTCGCGGCAGGTGACCTGAATGCGCGCGCGCCCGAGGCCGAGACCCGCGATTTCGCGACCCTGGCGGAGCGGTTGAATCGCATGACCGACTATCTGCTCGACGCGCAAAGCCAACTCGTGCGCTCCGAGAAGCTGGCGAGCATCGGGCGGCTGGCGGCGGGCATCGCCCACGAGGTGGGCAACCCGCTAGGCGCGGTGGGGACCTATGTCGATGTGCTGCGCCGCCGCGGCGCGGACCCCGAGCTGGTGGCTGGACTCAGACGGGAGGTCGACCGCATCGATTACATCGTCCGGAGCCTGCTCGACTACGCCCGTCCGCACGACGAGGCGCTCGACCCAGTGGACGCCGGGGCCATCGTACGCGGGGCGTTCCTCCTCCTCGACGCGCAGGGAGCGCTCAAAGCGGTCCAAGCCAGGCTCGACGTCGCCCCGGACGTGCCGCGGATCAAGGCTTGGGCGCATCTCCTGGAGCAGGCCCTCGTGAACTTGATGTTGAACGCCGTGGACGCAGGGCCGGGCGCGCCGGTCGTGTTGGGCGCTCGGGCGTGGGCCTACGAGCCCGGCCGGGCCCCGCCGCGGCGCGCCACCGATCCGCCGCAGGCGTTTTTCCCCCGCAACGCTGGGAGGCGCCCGACCCGGATCG
>DATDFP010000167.1:0-17041 GCA_036522535.1 Gemmatimonadales bacterium | reverse complement strand
GCCGCCGAATACGGCAGCGCCGGGCTCCCGCGCGAGCTCCCGGGCCCGCTGCTGATCATCGCGGGCGCCGGGACCGGCAAGACGAACACACTCGCACACCGCGTCGCCCACCTGATCGTCCGCGGAGCGGACGCCCGGCGGATCCTGCTGCTTACGTTCACGCGGCGGGCCGCAGCGACTATGACGCGGCGCGCCGAGCGCATTGCTGCACGGGTCGCCGACGTCGCCTCGAGACCGGCGCGGGTCGAGTGGTCGGGCACGTTCCACGCCATCGCCAATCGCCTTTTACGCCAGCACGCGGAGTCCCTGCGGCTCGATCCAGCGTTCACCGTGCTCGATCGGTCGGACTCGGCGGACCTCCTGAACCTGCTGCGTGACGAGCTGGGGCTTTCCAGGCAGGCCACGCGGTTCCCGAAGAAAGGGACGTGTCTCGCGATCTACTCGCACGCGGTGAACGCGGGTCGCGCCGTGGAGCAGACCCTGGAGCGAGCATTCCCCTGGTGTGCGACCTGGGCCGAGGAGTTGAAGCGCCTGTTCCGCGTCTACGTGGAGGCGAAGCAACGACGTCACCTGCTCGATTTCGACGATCTGTTGCTCTACTGGTTCCACCTGATGCAAGAGGCGGCGCCGGCGGAGGGGGTGCGGCGCCGCTTCGACCATGTCCTGGTGGACGAGTACCAGGATACGAACGCGCTCCAGGCCGGGATCCTCCTCGGCCTCAAGCCCGACGGCCGCGGCCTCACGGTCGTGGGCGACGACGCGCAGTCCATCTACTCGTTCCGTGCCGCGACCGTGCGGAACATCCTCGACTTCCCGCGCCTGTTTGACCCACCGGCGCGTGTGGTGACCCTGGAACAGAACTACCGATCGACGCAACCGATCCTCGATGCGGCGAACGCGGTGATCGCCCTCGCCCCCGAGGGCTTCAGGAAGCGGCTCTTCTCGACGAGGGCATCGGAGCAGCGGCCTTCGCTCGTGACGGCGGAGGACGAGCAGGCGCAGGTCGACTGCGTGGTCCAGTGGGTGCTCGAGCACCGCGAGGCGGGCGTCGATCTGAACCGTCAGGCGGTGCTGATGCGCGCCGCTCATCACTCCGACCTGCTGGAAGTGGAGCTGGGACGGCGCAACATTCCGTTCGTCAAGTACGGCGGACTCAAGTTCCTCGAGGCGGCGCACGTGAAGGACGTGCTCTGCGTGCTCCGCTGGGCGGAAAACCCGCGGGATGAGGTCGCCGGGTTTCGCGTGCTGCAGCTGTTGCCGGGGTTCGGCCCCGTTCACGCTCGGCGGGTAGAGCAACGCCTTGAAGACATGGGGTTCGACTTCGCAGCGCTCGCGGGGCTGGACGTGCCGACCGCGGCCCGCGCTGATTGGGCGGCGTTCTGCGAGCTGATGGGGAAGCTCGGTCGCGGGACCACTGACTGGCAAGGTCAGCTCGGGATGGTCCGGCGCTGGTACGAGCCGCACCTCGAGCGCACGTACGACGCGGCGCACGCGCGCGCGGCCGATCTGGAGCAGCTGGAGCAGCTCGCGGCGGGCTACCCCACACGCGAACGGTTCCTGAGCGAGCTGACGCTCGAGCCACCCGATGCAGTGGGGGATGAAGCCGCCGATCCGTACCTCGACGAAGACTATCTCATCCTCTCGACCATCCATTCCGCTAAGGGCCAGGAATGGGACGTGGTGTACCTGCTCAACGTGGTCGATGGCTGCATACCGTCGGACATGGCGACCGGGACACCGGAGGAGGTCGAGGAGGAGCGCCGCCTGCTCTACGTCGCGATGACGCGAGCGCGCGACCGCCTGCACCTGCTCCATCCGCACCGGTTCTACACGCGGAGGCGGCCAAATAGAGACAGCTATGTCCACGCACCGCGGACACGCTTCATCCCGGATGCGCTGCTGCCGCTATTTGAACGGCGTGCGCACGGCGCCTTGCAAACGACCGACTCTTTGGACAGTCCTGTCGCGGCGCGGATCGACGTGCAAACACGCCTCAGGGAGATGTGGCGGTGACTGGGCTCGGGCCCGCGGAGCGGGCCGTCACAGCGTGAAGTAGAACGCGGCTCCTTGATCGACGGCGCCCTCGGCCCAGATCCGTCCGCCGTGCCGGTTGATGATGCGGCGGACCGTCGCGAGGCCGACGCCCGTGCCCTCGAATTCGGCCGCCGAGTGGAGCCGTTGGAACGCCCCGAACAGCTTATCTACGTACTTCATGTCGAAGCCCGCCCCGTTATCCCGGACCATGAACGCCCGCTCTCCGCTTCCGTCCACGGATCCGAATTCAATCCGGGGCTGCGCCTGTTTGGCCGTGTACTTCCAGCTGTTCCGGAGGAGATTCTCGAGCACCACCCGTAGCAGGCGAGGGTCGCCCCGCGCCTCCAGCCCCTGGGCGATCGAGAATTCCACGCGCCGTTCCGGCGTCGTCCGCTGGAGGTCGGCCGCGATATCACGCGCCATGTCGCTCAAGTCCACGACCTCCGTGCGCAATTCCGCCCTGGTGACCCGGGCAAGTTGCAGCAGGTCGTCGATCAGGGCACCCATCCGCTGACTGGCGGCGCGCACACGCTTCAAGGAGTCCCGTCCCGCCTCGTCCAGCTGCGCGCCGTAGTCCTCCAACAGCACCTGGCTGAATCCGTCGATGCTCCTGAGCGGTGCACGGAGGTCGTGCGACACCGAATGGGCGAACGCGTCCAGCTCGGCGTTGGCGGCCACGAGCTCCGCCGCATTGCGCCGGAGCGCCTCGTTGCGCTCCTCGAGCTCGCGGGTCCGATCGGCGACCCGCTGCTCGAGCTCGGTGGCATAGTGTTGCAGCTTACTCTTGCTCTCTCTCAGGGCGCGGTCTTGGTCCTCGATGCGGCCGAGCATCTGATTGAAGGCGTCCGTCAATGCGCCCAATTCGTCCTCGCCGAGCTTCGCCGCGCGCACCGAGTAGTCGTGGCGAATGGAGACCGCCTTCGCGGTCTCCGCCAGCGCGAGAATGGGTTGCGAGATCCGTCCCTGAAGGACCGCGGCCAGGAGATAGGCCGCGAGCAGGGAGATCGCCATTACGCCCGTGGCGATGCCGGCCGAAAGGCGCAACGTGCGGGACACGGCCTTCATGTCAGACTTGAGAAACAGCGTGCCCAGGCGGGCATTCCCCACCTCCGCGACCGGCTCGAATCCGATCACGTACCCCTGCTCGAACCGGTACCCGTCCCGGCCTGGCGCGGCCGGAAGGGCCTCGCCGCGTAACTCCGCCGGATATCGAGAGAACATACGGCCGTTCTTGTCGTACAGGCCGGCCGCCACGACATGTGGCTCTGCTCTCAGCGCAGAGAGGATTTCTCTCGCGTCAGCTTCGTTGGCAAAAGCCAACGAGGCCGTGCTGTTCGCGGCGATGATGCGTCCGAGTGTGGACAGGTCCTTCAACGTCATCTGCCGGAATGCCACTACCTCATACGTCACGAACGCGGCGGCCGTCAGCAACAGCACCAGACCGCTGATCAAGAGGAGGATCGCGGTCAGCTTCTGCTTGATCGGCCAGTCGCGCAGGGACATTTCAACGTCCGCGTGGCGCCGCGATGTCGGCGACCCGCAGCAACTTGGAGCTGATCGTCAGATTTGCCGCTTGCGCCGCATCGACGTTGATCTGCAGCCGGATGTGGGTCCGGTCCGTCACGAAGCGTATCATGCCTCCGCGTTCGGCGAACCCGTCGGCGTCGCTCACCGTGAGGATCGGCGACTTCCTGAGGCCCGCCAGAATGGCCTCCGGCCGGTCTCCCTCCGGCCGGCTGATGAACAGGATGTGGCAGGTCTTGATCTCTTCCAGGCTGTGATAGCGCCGCACCTCGAAGCCTCGCCCTCGTATCTGCTCACCGCGGATGGTCTGTTCGAGAAAGCCCTCGAACGGGTCGTTCCCCAGAATGCCGATCACGATTGGGGTTCCAGGCTCGGGGAAGGCCGCGGCCGGCCAATCGACGAATTGCGCGAAGTTGAACAGGAAGACGGCCTTCACCTGATACTCCGGAGCCTGCCCGGCTTGCCCGGCCAGACCGGGCGCCCCCCGTTGTTGCACGAGTAGCAGCGCCGTCGAGAGGATCGCCCCTTCGACCACCCCCCGGGAGCCACGCCGCCGGGTTGCCCGGGCGAGTAGGGCGCTCAGAAGCGCCATTGGACTGCTCCGTACGCGCCACGCTCGATCTCCCGGCGCGTAGCCGGCGCGCCGAACTCCGCGTGACGACGGTGCAAGAGATTCTGCCCGACGAGCGAGAGATCGAGTCTCGACGTCGGCTGCCAGGTGAGCTTGGCATTCAGCTCCGCATACGCCGGGACCTGCTGCTTGGTGAGGTCACCGATCGCACGGAACCCGGCGTCCAGTCTCAGGTGCGCGGGCAGATCGACCGACGATTTCAGGAGAAACTGCCGATCGGGAGCCTGGGATTCGGCCGCGCCCCTGGACGTGTCAGTGCTGCCGGGGCGGGGCCAAATATGGACGCGCAGCTCCGTGTAGCCGGCACGCAGCCGCCACCGGCTGGTGAGCCAGTACTCGGCCGTTGCCTCCGCTCCGAAGCTCTCGCCGTCTTGCCCGTTGCCGATGACGACCGGGAGGGCTGCTGGTGGGTTGACCTGCTCCACGCTGCGGAGCCCGTAATAGTGGTTGTAGAACGTGGCCAGGGAGAGCGCGAGCAGACCGCCCTGATGCCGGTAGCCGAGCTCGTAAGCGAATTCTTCCTCTGAATGGAAACCCGGTCCGCCGGCGAGGAGGTAAGGCGGTTGACCGGGGAGGAAGAACTCCCGGTCGATTCGCGACGGCGTTCGGACGGCGCGCGAGACGGCCGCCCACAGCGTCCCGGACGGACTGAGCCTCCAGTTCACACGGCCGCCGGGCTGGATTTCGACGCCGGTATAATCGTTGTGCTCGATCTTCGTGCCGAGGGCCAAGTGCAACCGGTTCGGGACGATCGCGATCTCGTCTTCGACGAACCCGGTGAACCACTGCCGTGCGACGTGGGACGGCAGGAAGGCCAGAGCGGGGGTGTTGACGACGCGGTCGTTGATCAAGCGGTAGCCGAGTCCCCAGACCACGTCGTGCCGGGCGCCCAATCGCGCATGGTGTTGCAGATCGACGTCGTAGGTGTCGAGATCCTCGCCAAACGTGCCCGGAATGTCGCGGTGGGTCCGGTCATAATACAGCTGCGCTGCGAGAGTCGCCCTGTCGGAACGCGTGAGTGACCACTTCGCCATCACATTGCCGCCGCTGACGGCGATGTCACCGGCGCTCGGCTGGCCGATGCGGCCGTCGTAAAGATCCCCTTCCAGGGTGACGCGGTTTACGTTTGACGCGTCCCAATCCATGCGAAATCCGCCCTGCCCCAGGTGCCAGTCATCGCCGGCGTCCTTGCCGCTGGGCAACGCCGTCGCGTCGCGCTCAAAGCCCCTCCCGTGGATCCGATAGTGAACCCTCGAGCCGAGCGCCCCGCCGTAGCCGACGGTTCCGAAGCCGCGCTGCTCGATGCCGCCGCCGCCCGAAACGAGCAGTCCTTGCGTTGCTTCGGCGTCCTTCGTGATGACGTTGATCACGCCGTTGACCGCGTTGGCGCCCCACAGTGTGGCCCCAGGTCCGCTGATGACCTCGATCCGGTCGATGTTCGAAAGGGGTACCTCCTGCACGTCCCAGAACACCCCGGAGAACAACGGGGTGTAAACCGTGCGTCCATCGATGAGCACCAGGAGCTTGTTGGCGGTAGTGCTGTTGAAGCCGCGCGCACCGATCGCCCATTGACGTGAATCGACCTGCGCGACCTGCAAGTTGGCGGCGAGGCGCAGGATCTCCGGGAGACTCGACGCGCCGGAGCGTCGAATGTCCTCCTGGGTGATCACCTGGATCGCCGAGGCGGTCTCCGACAGTCGCTCGCGACGCTTCGAGACGGAGGTGACCTCCAGGTTCATCAGTTGTTCGATACTCAGCTTCTTCAAGGCTACCGCGGTCAGGCTCGAATCACGTGGCTGCGTGGTGGAATCCGGCTGCTGGGCGAACGCGGTCTCGGCTAAGCAGACCAGACCCAACGTCAAGAGCATCGACGTCGCCGCTCTGCGCAGCGCCGCGCGCCCCACACCGTCGGATTCGCCTGTCGCGGGCCGTTGGAGGGCCTTGGGATGTTGCACCGCGGGCCTCATTCCCGAACAAGTTGGCCTTCTTGCCCGGAGCGGTGGTGACCGACATCACGCGCCCCGACGGCGGTCAATTGGCTACGGGAGATAGCGTTGCGCGGTCACGAAATCCAGTGGTTGGCTGAACGTGGCTCCGCCCCGATCTCTCGGATCCCCGCACACCGAGGGGCGCTTCGCGACGCTGTGCGACACTGATGAGGGCTGAAATCCAAAGGGGGTCTGGGTGCTGCTCGTGAACCTGTGTGCCGCAATGTTGCCAGTCAGCGCCCGCCGATGGGGTCAAGGGTGTAAGGCTGCGAACACGGCGAAGGGAGCCGCGGCGAGGCCCGCGCATTCCCTACGCTCTCAAGTCCTTCGCGTTGCCCCCTCGATCGCCTTACCTCTGGCAGCGCTCCGCGCCATGTTCATTTGTTCCCTCACCAGGAGGCGCCATGCGCGCATATCTCGCATCCTCGCCCCGCTCATTGATCGAGCGCATCGCCTTCACCGCCACGGTGACCGCCGGTACGCTGCTGCTGGTCGGCTGTGGCGATCCGGTGCGACCGACCGGGCCATCGGCCGCAACGCCCGTCGCGTCTCGCGTCACCGCCAGCCACAGGCACGCGGGCACGCGGCGCATCAACATGATGGACGCCTGCGACGCGACGACCTTCAACGCCGCCGTCGGAGCCGGCACCTGCAGCCGTCGGCATGGGGTACGGTTCGAGGATTTCATTGCCGAACTCACCCGCAACGCGAGGGCAGGGGCGTGGCACTTCGCGCCCCCCACGACCACGGCGCGCTCGAACGAGACTCTCCTGGCCCTGAATCGCGGTGGCGAGGTGCACACCTTCACACGGGTCGCGGCGTTCGGGGGCGGCATCGTCCCGCAGTTGAATGATCTATCGCACAATCCGGTGGTCGCGCCGGAATGCACCACGCTCGAAGAAGACGATTTCGTCGCGCCGGGTGGCACGTACGAGGAGGCGATCGACGCGAACGGAACGCTGCTGTTCCAGTGCTGCATCCATCCGTGGATGCGTCTGACGGTGCGCGTGCCGAGCCGCTGATCGGTCGCCGGTGGCGGGCGGTCGTGATCCAGCTCCGCGGACCGTGGACGGTCCGCGGAGTGCCCTCCCGGACGAAGGACTGTCAGGGCGACAGCAACACGACGTTGGGGTTTAGGATCGAGAACTGATCGTTGCGGTTCATCGCCCACGCTTCCTCGTTATGCCCCGGGTCGATCGGTCGCTCCTTGCCATTGGACATCGTCTCGATGCGGCCTGCATCGATGCCGTGGTTGACGAGATACGCCCTGGCCGAGATGGCGCGCCGGTTGCCGAGCGCCAGGTTGTATTCGTCCGAGCCGCGCTCGTCACAGTTCCCCGCGATCTGAATGCGGACGCTCGGGTTGCCCCGCAGGATGGAAACCTTCTGATCCAGAGCCTCCGCGTCTCCGGGGCGGATGGCCGACTTGTCGAAGTCGAAGTGGATCATCGCGGTGAGGACGGCCTTGATCTGTTCCGCCGTCCGCCGCGAAGCGGTCCCGGAGTCGGCCGGTTGCGGTTGGGCCGACGGCGGGGAGGTATCCCGAGGAGCCCGCTCCTCCACGGGGTTGACATCCTGTGCCGGCGCTACGGTCACCTGCGGCGGCGCGGCATGATGACAGCCGGCCGCGACCAAGGCGAACGCAACGGGAATGGTCACGAGCGTGGTGCGCATGGGCTCCTCCTCCAGTGCTTCCAAAGGTCATGTTCTATTAGACAGACGCCCTGTAACCCGCTCTTGAGGGGAGGTTCCGGCCGGATTCGGTTATTCTTCATGGCAGCGTGTGGCGTGCGCGCGACGCGCCCCCATTTGACCGCTGCCCCAGTGACCTGCGCCCTGAGCGTCCGGCGCTGCGAGGACCTATCTAATCTGGAGAGCCGGGGCGTTGGGCACGCCCGGTCACCTGTCCACAACGGGCGTCCCTGACGCCAGGAGGAACCGGATGTCGAAGAGCGACGAGCGCAAACTGGCTGCGTTGGTGAAGAAGAACGCCGCCAAAGTCGCGAAGGCCAAACGCAAGCCGGAACGCAAGTACGACAAGACGCTTACGTCCCAGGAATCGACCGACGAGGATCTGGACCGGCGCGATTTCTTCTCGGAGATGAAGAAGCGGGAGTTCTGAAGGCGCGGGGCCGTTTGGCCTCGCTCACACTTGATACCCGCGGTGGAGCAAGATGCGTGCGCCGCGGCGCAGCTGCTCGGGCGCGAGCTGCGGGAATCCGAGCGCGTCGGCGACGCGGTTGATCACGTTGAACAGGGCGCAGACATGGATTGCATCGACGATCGCCCCGTCACTGACGCCGGCCGCGCGCAGCGGCGCAATATCGGCCGGTCCGACCTCTCCAGGCGCCAGGGTCAGCTTTTCCAGCAACGCCAGAGTGCCCCGGAGCTTCCCCTCGATGGCCGCCGTCCGCCAGTCGTCGAGCACCGCCTTGACGACTCGCTGGTCTCCGAGGGCTGTCGACGCGACCGCGCCGGTGGCCCCCGTTCAGAAGGGGCACTGATTCGTCCGCGAGACGAAGGCGCCAAAGAGCGCGCGCTCGCCCACCGTCCAGTCGGACGGCCCGCGCATCACGGCTTGGATCCAGGCGGAGTACGGCTTGCCGAACAGGCCCGGCCGGTACAACAGCATTCGCACTACGTCGGCGGGCGGTGTGCCCAGCACCCGCATGATCCCCAGCACGAATCGTTGTGCCAGCCGGTGTCCCCGCTCAACCTTCCTGAGCCGCATCAGTCTCTTCCCCCCAACGCCGCCAATCCGCGCTCCAGGCGGGCCATCCCGGCGCCCAGGGCCGCACTCAGAGTGAGCTCGAAGATCGCGTCCTCGGAATAGCCGGCGCGCTTCAATGCCGCCACGAGTTCGTCGGTGGTCCGGTAAGCGTGCCGCGCCACGGTATCGACGTACGCGAGGAGCTGCGGGGGGACTTCGGGCGCGGTCGTCATCGCGCGGCCCCCGATCGACGCGGCGCGCTGTTCCACCGCACGCCGCAGCGCTGGGGCCGAATCACCCGGAGTTCCCAACACAGCCTCGGCGAGGCGTCGCACCTGTTCTGAATAGCGGGTTTCCATTCTGACGCTCCTTCTCCGCGAGTTACGGTCCGCCGGCGAGGCCCGGCGGTATCTCGACATGCGCGGGACTCTCGGTCTCAGCACGCACAGTCGGCAGGCCGCTCCGCCGTAAGAGGTCGTTGACGGCGGCCAGCTCCTGCGTCTGGATCTGCTCCCACCGCCGTCGCGCCAGGGCGAGCCTTCCACCGAGCTCGTCGAACACGTCTCGCGACTGCTGCGTCGGCTCCCGGTCCGCGGTCCCGACCACGGTCTCGAGGTCGGCCAGATCGCCGCCGCTCAACGCGCGAGCGAGGCTGTCGGCCCCCCGCTCGAGCGAGACGATCGCTCCGTGCGTCGCGTCGTCGAGCGACCGTCCCTCGAGTGTCCGGAGGTCGTCGCCGAGCTTGCGCACCGCTCCGCGCAGCGCGTGCTCGTCCGCCAGCGCGTTCCAGATCTCGAGGGCGAGTCGAAGCTGATCCGCGAGCGCGCCGCCCGAAACGCGGACGCGCGGGTCCATCTCGACCCGGAGGGACTGGGTGTCGCTCTCGCTCCCGACCGTGAGCCGCACCCGGTAGTCCCCCGGGAGCACGAGCGGACCCTGGGGCTCCTCGACCGTTCCCTGGCCGGCGGCGGCCGCGATGCTGTAGCCGTACCGATCGACGGGGGGCCGCGGGTAGCGCAGGTCCCAGACGAAGCGATTGAGACCGGCGTGGCGCGTGGGCGGCTCC
This sequence comes from Gemmatimonadales bacterium, assembly GCA_036522535.1. Taxonomy (GTDB): domain Bacteria; phylum Gemmatimonadota; class Gemmatimonadetes; order Gemmatimonadales; family GWC2-71-9; genus AG12. Next base: position 7,088 of record DATDFP010000167.1, on the reverse strand, counting down.
GCTCGGGGCAGCCACGCGCTGGTGAACTGGGGCGGCTCCTTTGGTGGCTCGGCGCGCTCGTCGCTCGAGAAGCGTCGCAGCAGGCGCCCGTCCCGGTCGAGGATCTCCAGCGTCACCGGGCCGGCCGCGGCCGACGTCAGATAATAATCGATCACCGCACCGGCCGGCGGGTTTGCGCCGTGGGGCTCCTCGGGCGGCAGCGGTGTATCGCGGTTCTCGCTGTGCCGCAGGCGAATCGCCCGCTCGGGACGAAACAGGTGGCTCCGGGATCGGGACACCGCGTCCCCCAGTTGCTGGAGCGGCGTGACGTCATCGAGGACCCAGAACGAGCGCCCGTGAGTCCCGGCCACCAGGTCGTTGTCGTGGACGGCCAGATCGCGCACGGACACGGACGGCAGGTTGAGCTGTAGCGACTGCCAGTGCTCGCCGTCGTCGAAGGAGACGTAGACGCCGGTCTCCGTCCCGGCGTAGAGCAGCCCCGCGCGCGCGGGGTCGGCGCGGACCACGTGCACGTAGGCATGCGGAGCGATGCCGCCGTCGATCCGGACCCAGTGACGGCCGGAGTCCCGCGTCCGGTAGATGTAGGGAGCGAAGTCGTCCAGCCGGTGGCGGTCCACGGCGGCGTAGGCGGCCGCCGCGTCGAAGGGGGAGGCCTCGATGAGGGTGACCTTGCTCCACGGCGCGAGCCCTTCGGGCGTGACGTTCTGCCAGTGCCCGCCGCCGTCTGTCGTCACGTGGATCAGCCCGTCATCGGTGCCCACCCAGATGAGCCCCGCGGAGACGGGGGAGGGCGCGATCGTGTAGATAACGCCGTAGCCGCGCGCCGCGGCGTTGCCGATCGTCACCGCTCCAGTTTCGGCCCGCGCCTCCGGGTCGGCGCCTGTCAGGTCCGGGCTGATCACGTCCCAGTGCACCCCGCCGTCGCGGGTCCTGAACAGCACTTGCGCTCCGTAGTACAGGGTGTGACGGTCCAGGCGATCGAACACGAGTGGCGAAGTCCAGGTGAACCGGTATTTCCGTTGCGGCATCGGCTGGCCGAAGGTTGACACAGGCCAGGGCGAGATGTCCTGCGACTGACCGGTCGTGCGGTCGAAGCGAAACACGCCGCCGTAGGTGTCACCACCGTAGATGATGTCCGGGTTCAGCGGATCCGGCGCGATGTATCCGCTCTCGCCGGCCCCGATCGGCGCCCAGTCGCGGAAGGTGATCTCGCCGTAATCGCTGCGGCTCGTGATCCCCGCGGTGCCGGCGTCCTGCTGCGCCCCGTAGACCCGGTATGGGAACTGGTCGTCCGTGACGACGTGGTAGAACTGCGCCGTGGGCTGGTTGTACCAGCTGCTCCACGTCGCGCCGCCGTCCAGACTGATCGTCGCACCCTGGTCGCTGCCCACGATCATGCGCGCCGGTGCGTGAGGATCGATCCAGAGCTCGTGATAGTCGTCGCCGCCCGGGGCGCCCTTGATCGCTGTGAACGTCTTGCCGCCGTCGGTGGAGCGGAGCAGCGCCACGTTCGGCACGTAGACGACGTCAGGGTCCTGGGGATCGACGCTGATCCGGCAGAAATACCAGTTTCGGCTGGTGATCCGGGGGTCGCTGCCGGCGAGCCGCCAGCCGTCACCCGCGTCGTCGGAGCGGTACAGTCCCGCGCCCTTGTCCGCTCCCACCAGCGCGTAGACGCGCGCGCCATGCTTTCCGCGCGCCACCGCCAACCCGATTCGGCCCAAGGGGCCCGCAGGGAGACCGTGGCCGGCGAGCTCGGTCCACGTCGCTCCACCGTCCCTCGACCGGTACAGCCCGCTGCCGGGCCCCTCGTCGGGTGGATACTGGCTCCAAGCCGGGCGCCGCGCCTGCCACAGCGCCGCATACATTACGCGCGGGTCGTCCGGATCCGAGGCGAGATCGATCGCGCCGGTATCGGGATCCTTGTACAGCACCTTCGTCCACGTGCGGCCGCCGTCGGTGGAGCGGAACACGCCGCGCTCGACGTTCGGACCGTAGGCATGGCCCAGCGCCGCCACGAGCACGATGTCTGGGTTCTTGGGATCGACCAGGATCCTCCCGATGTGCCGTGTATCTTCCAGGCCCAAGAACCGCCAGCGCGCACCGCCGTCCGTGGACTTGTAGACCCCGGCGCCGAACGTGATATCGGAGCGAATCGAGGCCTCGCCCGTGCCCACGTAGATGATCTTCGGGTTGGACGGGGCGATGGCGAGCGCGCCGACGGACGCAACGGGCTCGCGGTCGAACAACGGCTCCCAGGTGAGGCCGGCGTTGGTGGTTCTCCAAACGCCCCCATCCACGGCGCCGAAGTAGAACGTCGTGGCGTCGCCGGTGATCCCGGCCACCGCCAGGACCCGGCCGCCACGGTGGGGACCGATGAGCCGCCACCGAAGCGCCGCGTAGCTCGACTCCGGAGGAGGGACCGATTGGGCGCACGCGAGCCGGCTCGAGCCCGCCGCCAGGAACATGAGGCTGGCCACGACGAAGCCGAGCCCCCCGAGCCCCGGGAGGCCAGCGGGGCGCCCGTCGCGTGCAGACCGTAATTCGTTCATGACTCGATGCTAAGATGTCGCGGCTTCGCCTTGACGGCTACGGCTTGTTCGCCAGGTTCGTCGCCGTGACGCTCATTTTGGGCTCGATCGCCTTCGCCTACCATCTCGCGAGCCGGCTCGCGTACGTGCTGTACATCGGGTTTACGCTCAAGCGCGAAGACCGGACGGGCCACCTCACGCGCAGCTACGGCGCCGTTGAGGCGTTCCGCAGATTTCGTCGAACGGCGGCGGCCGTCATGAACAACGACGCGCTGAGCTTCATCGCGCTCTGCGTGGTGACTCGACGCACGCTGAGCGTCGGTCTTCCACCCGGCTGGATCATGGGGGCGGGCGCAGCGCTCGTGGTCGTTGGCGTCGCCACGAAGCTCTGGGCGGTGGTCACGCTCGGGGGCGGCGCGTACTACTGGCAGAACTTTTTCGGCCGGGCCGCGCGCGGCGTCGCGAAGGCCGCGGCCGGGGGCCCGTACCGGTTTCTCAAGAATCCCATGTACACGGTGGGTTATCTCCCCGCTTACGGCCTCGCGCTGATGACGGGGTCGCTGCCTGGCGTGGTCGCAGCGCTCATCGACCAGGCCGCCATTCTCACCTTTTACCGGAGGGTCGAAAAGCCGCACTTCGACAGGTACATTCAACAGGCTGGATGAGCACTTGAAACGGGAGGCTTCGTGATGTGGCTGCTTGCGGCGCTGCTCCTCGCGGACAGCGCCTCCGTTGAAAACAGCTTCAAGGTGCCGCTCACTCGCACGGAGTCGCTGGCGGTAGCGACCGCCGGCGTGGGCGATCCGGTCGTGCTCATCCCGGGGCTATTCGGGTCCGAGTTCGGGTTCCGCAAGCTGGTCCCGCTCCTCAACGCGGCGGGGTACCGGACGATCGTGATCGAGCCCCTCGGCGTCGGATCCTCGGGGCGCCCCGCGCACGCCGACTATTCCCTGACCGCGCAGGCGGACCGGATCGCCGCGGTGCTCGACTCGCTGGGGGTGCGCGGGGCGCTCGTGATCGCTCACTCGATCGGCGGGTCGGAGGCGTTTCGCCTGGCGTATCGCCGCCCCGATCTCGTCCGCGGACTCGTTTCCCTCGAGGGCGGGCCCACCGAGTCGGCCGTGACGCCGGCGTTCAAGCGAGCGCTGCGGTTCGCGCCGTGGATCAAGCTGTTCGGGGGCGTCGGGCTGGTTCGCCGGAAGATCAAGAGCCTCCTGCTCGCGTCCTCGGGCGATTCGGCCTGGGTCACGGACGACGTCGTATACGGGTACACGGCCGCGGCGGCGCGCGATCTGAACGCCACACTGAAGGCGTACGTGGCGATGGCGAACGCGCGCGAACCCGAAAAGCTCTGGCCGCATCTCTCCGAGATCCGCTGTCCCGTACGCCTCATGGTGGGCGGGGTGGTTCACGACGGGGACGTGGCGACGACCGAGGTGAAGCTGTTGCAGCGGACGCTGCGCTCGTTCGCGCTGGACTCGGTGCCCGGCGCCGGCCACTTTCTCCAGGAAGAGCAGCCGCTGGTGGTGGTCGCCGCGGTAGCCCGGGTGCAGGCCGCGCCCGCTCGGAGACTGTGACGCCGGCCGCGCCCGGCGGGTCACCCACTCGGACAACCGGCTTGCCCTAGCGGCGCAGCACCAGCCCTTCACCCTTCGCGTGCGGGAGTTCGATGCGGATCGCGCTCGTGGCCGAGGACTACTATCCCCAGCTCGGGGGCGTTCCCGAGCACGTCCACAACCTGGCCCTGCAGCTGCACCGCTGGGGTCACACGGCGACGGTCGTGACCTCCCACATGGGCGATTACCCCGACGCCGACTTCGTGCGCCGCGTGGGGACGAGCCGGGTGATTTACTCGAACGGCGGCGTCTCGCGGCTCACCACCGGGTGGCGGCTGCGGCGCCGGCTCGAGGACGTCTTCCGGGAGGCGCGCTGCGACATCGTGCACGTGCACGGCGGGCTCGCCCCGACGTTCGGCCTCGCGGCGCCGTTCGCCGCGTGGCGGCTCGGCATCCCGGTCGTCGCCACGTTCCACTCGTGGTTCCGGCGCTCGGCCGGCTGCCGGGTCTTCCGGCGGCCGCTCCAGAAGATCCTCGACCGGCACGCGGCGACGATCGCCGTGAGCCAGCCGGTCGTGGACGCGATGTCGCGATATTTCGCGCTGGATTGGGAGATCATTCCCAACGGCGTGGACACGAGCTTCTTCCACCCCAACGGTCGGCGGTCCATGGACGCCCTCACCGATCACCCCCGGCTTCTCTTCCTCGGCCGCATGGAGCCGCGTAACGGGCTCAGGACGCTGTTCGCGGCGATGCCGCGCGTCCTCGCGCGCTACCCGCGGGCGGTGCTCACCGTGGCGGGCGACGGGCCATGGCGTCGCTATTACGAGCGCCGCGCGCGCTTCCTGGGGGACAGCGTGCGGTTCGTCGGAGAGGTCTTCGGCGACCGCCCGGACTACTACGGCTCGGCCGACCTGTACCTCTGCCCCACCCGGATCGCGTCGTTCGGCGTGACGCTGCTCGAGGCAATGGCCTGCGGCACGCCGATGGTTGTCGCCGACAACGTGGGCTTCCGCTACGTCGTGGACGGAGGCGCGGAAGCCGTCATCCTCCCGAAGGATGACCCGGCGGCGTGGGCCGAGACGGCGATCGCGCTACTGGCGGATCCGGAGCGACGCCGGGCGATGAGCGAAGCGGGGCTCGCCAAGGCGGCGCGGTTCGCCTGGCCGCGGATCGCGCGACAGGAGCTGGCCGTCTACGAGCGAGTGCTGGGGCGGAGCGCCGGCGTCCGCCGCGACAGTCCCTCGCCGTTGACGGTGTCTCGCGCCGCGTGGTAGTCTCCGGTCGTGAGCGTCCTCCCTGACCCCGCCCCGGGCGGCGAACCGGGGGGGCCATTGCTGCCCGCGTGGGCGAAGACGCTGCAGCGCCGCCTTCGCCAGCGGGGGATCGACTTCTTCATCCTGCATGGCCCGGGGGTACGGGACCTCCATCCCCTCGGCTTCCGACGCTTCGGCACGATCGGGGACTTCCTGGCCCAGGTGATCTTCGGCGACCGGCCCGCGGTCGTGACCTACGACCGCGGCGCCGGCATCGGGTTCACCGACCGCGACGTCGAGAACGAGTTCAAGACCGTCCTCAAAGCCTACGACAGGGTCGGCGGGACGAACCTCGCGCAAGTCCATCCGCGCGATCCCGACCGCGCGCTGCAGCTGATCGAGACCTACCTGCGCTACCAGCTCGGCGAGAACCCCCGCTTCGCGGCGGTTGTGATCATTGATTACGGCGAAACCGTGGCACCCGCGGGGGAGCCGGGCCAGCTCCCCGCCGAGGACCGCAGCTCGATCGTCACGCTGCGACGCTGGGCGAGCGACCCGCTGTTCCTGCAACGCAGCGTGACGTTTTGCCTGCTGTCGGAGACGACAGCGGCGCTCTCCGCCCCGCTCGTGGGCGACGCCCGCACCTTCGAGATCGCCGTCCCCATACCGGACGAGCCGGAGCGCTATGCGTATGTCGCGGCGCGCGGCAGCCGGCCGGAGACGTTCGCGAAGGTGGACGCGCGCCGGGTCGCGATCCTCACCGCGGGCCTGACGCGCCTGCACCTCGAGAGCCTGCTCGCCGAGGCGGAGGCGGCGGGCGCGGCGCTCGACCAGGAGGCGCTGACGCGTGAGAAGAAGCGCCTGATCGAGGAGGCGAGCGGCAGCCTGCTGACGTTCATGACGAGCGACGTCGGTCTCGACGCGGTGGCGGGGCACGAGGGCGCGAAGGCGCTGTTCCGGGAGACCGCCCGCGCGCTCGCCGAGGGCCGGCTCGACGTGGTACCGATGGGCTATCTCGTGTGCGGCCCCGTGGGCACGGGGAAGAGCTTCATCGTTCGCTGCTTCGCGAAGGAGATCGGCATTCCTGTCGTCGAGCTCCTGAACTTTCGCTCCAAGTGGCAGGGGCAGACCGAAGCCAACCTGGAACGGGTCCTGGGCCTGCTCGACGCGATCGGCCCGGTAGCTGTCGTGGTGGACGAGGCGGACGCCGCCCTCGGCACCCGCGAAACCCGCGGAGCGGACTCCGGTGTCTCCGAGCGGGTGTTCGCCTCGCTCGCGGCGTTCATGGGAGACACCAGGCGCCGGGGGAAGGTGCTCTGGTTCTTGATGACCAGCCGGCCTGACCTCGTCCCAGTGGATCTGAAGCGCCAGGGACGGGCGGAGGAGCACATCGCGCTGTTCCCGCCGGCGACCGTCGAGGAGCGGGCGCTCGTGTTCGATGCCCTGCGCCGCCGTTTCCGCATCGCCCTCCAGCCGGGTCTCGAGCCTGCCGGGCTGCTTGCCGAGTCTCCGGACGCGTTGTCCGCCGCCGACCTCGAGGCGATTCTCGTGCGGGCGAGCCGGCGGATGGCGGCCGCGGGGGAATCGGCGCTCTCCGCGACGCTGTTGCGCGAGCTGATCCGGGACTGCCAGCCCCCCTCGTATCCTCTCGAGCTCGAGTATCAGCGTCTCATCGCCGCCTTCGAGTGCACCAGCCGCCGGCTCTTGCCCCCCGACCTCGCTGCGCTCGCGCCCGCGGCGATCGG
>DATDFP010000166.1:0-6519 GCA_036522535.1 Gemmatimonadales bacterium | reverse complement strand
CGGGCTCGCGGCCAGGATCTTCCTCGCCACGACGTTGCTGGTGGTGGCAGTGCTGGGCGTGACGTTCGGGCTGACTTCGCTGCAGGCGAACCGCACGGCCGACGAATCGATCCGGCGCGCCCTGGCGGGGGTGCGGCGCGGCGTCGATGCGTTCCTGGCGGCGCGGACCTCCACGTTCGCGGGGATGAGCGCGGTGAGCGCCCAGGTGCCCAAGTTTCGGGAGCGGCTGCTCCGCAGCTCGAAGCGCGCCGACGTGCTCGATCAGGCCCAGGAATACCGGCAACTCCTCGGTGCCGCGTGGGTGCTCGTGACGAACGACCGGGGCATCCTGGTCGCCCGCACCGACGATCCCGCGCAATCGGACATCGATCTTTCTCGCGGCGCGCTGATCGCCGACGCGCTCTCGGGCGACTCGGCGCACGGCGCGTGGCTCGACGACCGGGCGCGCAAGCTCTACATGGCGGTCGCGGTGCCGCTCCGGGACTCGCCCGGCGCCGCGCCGCAAGGGGCGCTCGTCTCCGCCTTCGAGATCGACGACACGCTGGCGCGGGCGATCAAGCAAGCCACGACGACGGACGTGGTGTTTTTCGCGCTCGACACACTCAACCAGCCGTACGTCGTGGGGAGCACGCTGCCGAAGCAGGAGATTGCGGCCGCGGTGGTGGCGGACACCGCCGCGGTGGGGGCGCTGCGGCGCGACAGCGCCGGGACGGAGCTGGCGGCGGACGTCGCGGGGGAGCGGCTGATCGGGCTCGCGTCTCCGATCCGGTCCGCGGGCGGCGACGTGTTCGGCGGGTTCGTGGCGTTCCGCTCGCGCGACCGTGAGCTCAGCGCATTCCGGGCGCTGCGGCGCACGATGGGCCTGGCGGTGGTGCTGGGGCTCGCGCTGGCGCTCGTGTCGGCCTGGGTGCTGGCTCGCCAGATCGCAGGTCCCGTACGACGGCTGGCGCTCGTGACGCGCCGCGTGCAGGATGGCGACTACAGCGTCGCCATCGATGTGGGAGGCGGCGGCGAGATCGGCGTGCTCGCCCGCGCGTTCAAGAGCCTGGTCGAGGACCTAAAGGAGAAGGCCGCTCTCGTCGAGTACGCGGCCGCCGGGACGACGGTGCGCGACCTCGCCGGCCGGCCGACGCTCGCCGCGGCGAGCGATGCGCTCCGGCCGGGCACCCTGTTCGCGAATCGGTACGAGGTCAAGGACGTGCTCGGGGCGGGTGGGATGGGCGTGGTATACCGCGCCTTCGACCGCGAGCTGCAGGAGCCGGTTGCGATCAAGACGCTGCGGCCCGAGGCGCTCGCGGGGAACGGCGTCGCGCTCGAGCGTTTCAAGCAGGAAATCCGGCTCGCCCGGAAGATCGCGCACCGCAATGTCGTGCGTACCTACGACCTGGGCGAGGTGAACGGGATGTACTACCTCACCATGGAGTACGTGGAAGGCACGTCGCTCAAGGACCTGATTGGGAGCCGCGGGCACCTGCCGGTCGCGGTGACGCTGACCGTCGGCAAGCAGCTGTGCCGGGCGCTCGAGGTGGCGCACGAGCAGGGCATCATCCACCGCGACATCAAGCCGCACAACATGGTCGTGGAGCCGACCGGGTTCCTCAAGGTGATGGACTTCGGCATCGCCCGGCTCGCGAACAGGCCCCAGGGGAAAGGGCTGACGCAGGACGGGACGGCGATCGGCACGCCCGACTACATGTCACCGGAGCAGGTCTCCGGGATCGAGCTCGACGCGCGAAGCGACCTCTACTCGGCGGGCGTGGTGCTCTTCGAGTGCCTCACCGGGCGCCTGCCGTTCGAGGCCGAGTCCATGTACGCGCTGATCGCAAAGCACTTGGACGAGCCGCCCCCGGACCCGAGGACGCTCAACGCGGAGGTGCCGCAGGCGTTGGCAGCCGTGATACTGAAGGCGATGGCGAAACAGCCCGCCGACCGGTATCGGAGCGCCGCGGAGATGCACGATGCGCTCGCGGCAATAGGCTAGACGCACAGACGCACAGACGCACGAGACGCACAGGATAGGCTAGACGCACAGACGCACCAGACGCACAGGGGAGAACAGCACGTGCGGAGTCAGGTATTCCCGTCCTGATCACCACTGTCTGTTCTCCCCTGCTGCGTCTGCCGCGTCTGTGCGTCTAGCCTTCTAGATCCCTCCGAACCACGGATACCCCTGATCTTCCCAGTATCCCCCCGGTCTCTTCTCCGTGAACGTCATCGACACCAGGTACTTGGTCAGCTTGTATCCCAACTTCGTGGGCGAATAGAGACGCAGCGGAGCGCCGTGCGCGGGCGTCAGCGGCTGGTCGTTCATTCCGTAGGCCAGGATCGTCTGCGGGTGCAGCGCGCTGGCCAGATCCCACCCGTTCGAGTAGCCCGAATCGAACGACACACAGTTGATGTATCTGGCCGCGGGGAGCGGCCGGCAGTACTCCACGATCGCTGAGACGGGCACCCCGTGCCACGTGGCGATCGCCGACCAGCCTTCTACACAATGGTGCTTGACCGTGTACGACACGGGCGGCATGCGCATGAGGTCGTCGACCGACAGCTCGAGGGGTTGGCGCACGAGCCCGTCCACCCGCAGCCGCCAGGCGCTCGGGTTCACGAGCATGGGCATCATGGCGGAGATGAAGTAGCTCGGCAGCATCGCGCTCCGCTCGGCGGCGCTGTAGGTGCGCGCCAGGCGCGTGGGGGAGAAGAAGATTTTCTCGCCCACCCAATCGTTGACCCGGCTGATGTCGAGCAGTCGCGGTCGGATCCCATCGCCGCCGTCCCACCCGCACGCCGCCGCCACCGCGCCCGCCCCGCCCGCGAGGCCGAGTTTCACGAACGCGCGCCGATCGATTCTTAGCATCTTAGCCTCTTAGCCTCTTAGCCTCTTAGCCTCTTAGCCTCTTAGCCCCTTAGCCCCTTAGCTCTATGAATCAGTCCCGGCTCGGGAACCTCCCCCGATACCAGCCGGTGATCATCGCCCGCAGGGAGGCCGGATCCACGGCGAACACGAGGATCACGTGTGTGATCGTGAAGCCGACAAAGATCCACACGATCCAGAAGTGCCAGTAACGCGCCGCCTGGAACCCACCGAGCAGCGCGGTCAGCCAGCCGAACTGGAGCGGTTTGTAGATCGCGAGTCCGGTGAGCACCGCCAGTACGCCCAGGAGGTAGATGCTCGTATACGCCAGCTTCTGGAGCGGGTTGTGTTTGCCTTGCGGCGGGTGGTCCTTGCGGAGACGGAGGTAATACTTCGCCATTGCAATGGCCCCGCCCACGTCGCGGGGGCGGAACAGCAGCGCCCGCCATTCGCCGCTCCGCACGAGATAGCCCAGGTAGAGGAGGCCCACGGTCACGAGGGGCCACATCAGCGCGAAATGCCAGTTGAGCGCGCCGGCCAGCCAGCCGCCGAGACGGCTCCAGGCGGGGAAGTGGGCGGCGTCGAAGGGGCTCGGGAAGAACGGGCCTCCCCGGTTTCCGAACCGGGCGTAGGCCTCGTAGATCTGGAGCCCGCTCGCGATCATGCCGGCGAGTGTGAGCACAGTCACCCAGTGGGTGAGGCGCACGACCCAATGGTGGCGGCGCACGGGAGCGCGCGACGCTGCGGCAGGAGGCGCAGGAGCGGGGGAGCTTGCCGGGGCAGGGACGTCGGGCATCGCTCGAATATATTTCCGAGTATGAGGATCGCTACGTTGCTGGTGTTCGCGCTCGCGGCCACGGCTTGCCGGGCGCGCTCTCCGAGCAATGGGACGCCTCGAGTCGAGGCGCTGGATCTCGCGCAGCTCGTGCCCCGGGACACGGGCTCGAGCGCCCTCTCCGGAGCGCGCTTCATCGGGGAGCCGAGCGTCCTACTCTTCTGGCTCAAGGCGGCCGACACACTGAGCGCCGACGACCAGGCCGCGGCGTTCGACGACCTCAAGTATTCCACGGAGCAGGTCGCATCCGCCCTCGAGGACGCGGGCATCAAGTTGCTCGCGACGAACAGCGACACGGTGTACGTCACGCTCCCCAACAAGCGGTTTCGGCCGATTCTCCTGTCCGGGCTCGACTATCCCTTTGGGTACCTGCTCGTCGACCCGGGCGGTCCCGAGCGAATTCTCACGGGCGTCTACGCCGACGACGAGCTGATGGACGAGCTGCGCGCCTACTTCGACCTACCGGACGACACCGCCAGCGCGCAACCGCGGATCACGACCTGACCCCCGTGCCGGCTGCCCCTGCGGATCTGGTGCTCGCGGGCGGCGACGTCTTGGTTCACGAGGGCGGCTGGCGGGTCATGCGGGCGGACCTGGTCGTTGGGGCGGGGAGGATACAGGCGGTGGGGGGGCCGGGCGGCCAGGCGGAGGGTGCCCCGAAACAGGTTTCCGTCCGCGATTGCACAGGGTGTCTCATCATTCCCGGGCTGATCCAGGCCCATATCCACCTCTGTCAGACGCTGTTTCGGGGGCTCGCCGACGACCTGCGGCTCGAGGAGTGGCTCGCACGGCGCATCTGGCCCCTCGAGGCGGCGCACACCGACGAGAGCGTGTACTGGTCCGCCATGCTGGGCGCCGCGGAGCTGCTGCTGGGCGGGACGACCGCCATCCTCGACATGGAGACCGTGCGGCATACGGACGCCGCTTTTCGAGCGCTCGAGCGGATCGGCATTCGCGCCGCCGCCGGCAAGTGCCTGATGGACGCTCAACCGGCGGGGGCGCCGCTCGAGCTCGTGGAGCCGACCGACGACGCGCTGGCGGAGGCGGAGCGGCTGGCGCATCGATGGCACGGCGCGGCGGGCGGGCGGCTGCTCGTATGTTTCGCTCCCCGCTTCGTGCCCAGCTGCTCGGGACCGCTGCTGCGCGCCGCGAGCGGACTCGCCGAACGCTTCGGCGCGCAGCTCCACACCCATGCCGCCGAGACGATGGTGGAGCGCGAGATGGTGCTCCGGACGACGGGGATGGAGGAAATCGCGTACCTCGACTCGGTCGGGGTCTCCGGGAACCGTGCGGCCCTGGCGCACTGCGTGTGGGTGGACGCGGACGAGATCACCGACCTGGCCCGCCGGGGCACGAATGTCGTGCACTGTCCCTCGTCGAACCTGAAGCTCGGCAGCGGCGTGGCGCGGGTGCCGGAGATGCTCGGTGCCGGCTGCCGGGTCGCGCTCGGCGCCGACGGAGCCCCGTGCAACAACCGGCTCGACGTCTTCGCGGAGATGCGGCTCGCGGCGCTGATCCAGAAGCCGCGGCTCGGCGCCGACGTCTTGCCGGCCGGAGCCGTGCTCGAGCTCGCGACGCTGGGCGGGGCGCGGGCGCTCGGGCTCGAGGACGAGATCGGGTCGCTCGCGGTGGGGAAGCGGGCGGACCTCGTGGTGATCGATCTGCGAGAGCCGCACCTCGCCCCCGCCGGCCGCGACCCTGTGTCGCACCTCGTGTACGCCGCGCAGGCGAGCGACGTGCGCGATGTGTTCGTGGACGGCCGGCCCGTGGTGCTGGCGCACGAGCTCGTCACGGCGCCGGTGGAAGAGATCCTCCGGGAAGCGGGGCGGTGCGCCGACGAGCTGCAGCGACGCGCCAGGCTCGCGTGAATAGTAGGGGCGCAGCATGCTGCGCCCCTACATCGCGCCACACCGGCGCAACATGCTGCACCCTGCACCCACGTCACAGCCGTCGTGACCTCCCCGCGACAGCAATCCGGCCATACATTTGCGCCTATGAGCGGTCCAGCAGACCGCCTTCAGGTCGCTCTTGCCGAGCGCTACACGATCGCTCGGGAGCTCGGTCGCGGGGGAATGGCGACCGTTTATTTGGCCGACGATCGCAAACACCGCCGGCGAGTCGCCCTCAAAGTCCTCAGTCCGGAGTTGGCCGCGTCGCTCGGGCCGGCTCGCTTCCTGCGCGAGATCGAGATCGCCGCCGGGCTCGCCCACCCGCACATCCTGCCGCTCTATGATTCCGGGGAGGCCAGCGGCTTCCTTTATTACGCGATGCCGTACGTTGAGGGGAAGTCGCTGCGCAACCGGCTGCAGCGGCAACGCCAGCTCCCGCTCGAGGAAGCGCTGCAGATCGCCCGTGAGGTGGCGGACGCCTTGGGCTATGCCCACAGCCGCCACGTCGTGCACCGCGACATCAAGCCCGAGAACATCCTCGTCCATGCCGGTCACGCGGTCGTGAGCGACTTCGGCATTGCTCGCGCGATCGACGCGGCGGTGGGGGCGGGCGAGCGGTTGACAGGGAAGGGCGTCATGGTCGGCACCCCGGGGTACATGAGCCCGGAGCAGGTCCAGGGGACCGAGCAGCTCGACGGCCGGAGCGATCTCTACAGTCTCGGTTGCGTGCTGTACGAGATGCTCGCCGGGGACCCCCCGTTCACGGGGTGGTCGGCGCAGGCGATCCTGGCGCGCCAGATGCTCGAGCCGGTTCCCCACCTGCGCACGGTGCGGGACACGGTGCCCGACTGGGTCGAGCAGGCGGTGGCGCGAGCACTCGCGCGGGCGCCGGCGGATCGTTTCGCCACAGCCACCGAGCTCCTCGAGGCGCTGGCCACGCCCCG
>DATDFP010000165.1:0-2752 GCA_036522535.1 Gemmatimonadales bacterium | reverse complement strand
ACGCGGCTGCGGGGGTGGCTCCTCCCCCTCACCCGGCTGTCGGACAACGCGTCGTTCTGGGACGCGCGTTATCCGGCGCTCATGCTGACGGACACGGCGTTTCTGCGAAATCCGCACTATCATCAATGGAGCGATCGGAGTGAGACGCTGGACTTCGAGTTCATGTCGCGGGTTGCCGAGGCGACCGCCGGAGCCGTCCTGAGACTTGCCGCTTCCGGGTGATGAGTCAGACGCAGGCGGGCACGCCGCGGCGCGCGCGGCGGGTGGCGCTCGGCGTCCTCGCTCTGGCACTCGTGCTCGCCGCCGGGGGCGCGCTCTCCTTCCGCCACTTCCTGGCGCGTACCAGGAGCGACCCCGGATTCACCTACCGCGACCGGGCGACATTCGAGAAGCTTCTCAGGCGGGCGCGCGATGCGCAGCGACGCGGCGACGGCGCGACTGCGGCCGTGGTGTACCGTTTCATAGTCGCGGTCGGGACACACGGCGATTCAACGCTCGAGCCGTATGTGTCGGCCGCGCGCGTTGAGCTCGAGCGGCTCACTCCAGGAGCTCCCGGTACACCTGCAAATCCTCCGCGCTGAAGCACACGAATCGCACCAGCTCCACCGTCGTCGGCTTCGCCAGCTCCCCACGCACCGTCTCGACGGCGATCCGCGCCGCCTGCTCGATCGGGTAGCGATACGCCCCCGTGCTGATGGAGGGAAACGCGATCGAGCGGACCCCATGCTGCGCCGCGAGCCGCAGGGCATTGAGATAGCATCCGCGCAGCAGTTCCGGCTCCCGCCGCCCTCCACCGCTCCACACCGGTCCCACGGTGTGGATCACGTATTTGGCGGGGAGCCGGTAGCCCTTGGTGATCTTTGCCTCGCCCGTCGGGCAACCGCCCAGCGTGCGACACTCCCCGAGCAGCTCGGGGCCCGCGGCGCGGTGAATCGCGCCGTCCACGCCGCCGCCGCCGAGCAGCGTTGTATTGGCCGCGTTGACGATGGCGTCCACCTGCTGCTGGGTGATGTCGCCCCGGACGGCTTCGAGCTTGGTCACTAGCGATCGAGGGTCTCCAGGCAAAGGTTGATACCGGTGGCCGGCCGCTATGGCCCCCTGCCGCCCCGCCTCCTATTGTTACACCGTTTCCCATCACGTGAGTATCGTCTATCGCACGGGCTAAACGCGGATGGCTTCCCAAGACTTGATCGAGCGGGTCCGCAAGGCGTTGGGCGACCGCTACACCGTCATCACGGCGGTGGGCCGGGGCGGGAACGCCTCCATCTTCGGCGCCTACGACCAGAGCGGGCAGAAGGTCGCGATCAAGGTCCTGCACCCGGAGCTCACCGTCTCGGTCGCGGCCGACCGCTTCCTGCGGGAGATCCGTTACGTCGCGCAGCTGGACCATCCCCACCTCGCGCGCCTGCTCGACACCGGAGAGACCGACTACCTCCTCTGGCTGGTGATGCCCTATGTTCCGGGCGACTCGCTGCGCCAGGCGCTGAACCGCGAGCGCCGCTTGCCGATCGACCGCGCCGCCCGCATCGCTTGCGAGGTGCTGGACGCGCTGGATCACGCTCATTCACACGGGATCGCGCACCGCGACATCAAGCCCGACAACATCGTCCTCTCCCCGGAGGGGGCGGTGCTGGTGGACCTCGGGATCGCGCGCGCCATCGCGAGCTCCGGAACCGACCGCGTGACGCGCAGCGGCTTCGTCGTGGGCACCGAGGAGTACATGAGCCCGGAGCAGGCGGGGGGGGACCCGGACGTGGACGGCCGGACGGACCTGTATTCACTCGGCGTCGTGGCGTTCGAGATGCTCGCGTCGCGGCCGCCGTTCTCCTCGGTGAGCCCCGCAGCGGTGCTCGAGATGCAGCAGCACCAGAAGGCGCCCGACGTGCGGAGCCTGCGACGCGACGTGCCCAAGGCCCTGGCCGCCGTGGTCGCAAAGGCGCTCGCGAAGCGCCGCCCCGACCGGTGGCAGACCGCCGCCGAGATGCGTGAGGCGCTGCTGCCGTTCGCGGTGGGGGGCGGCGGATGAAGCGGGCGGTAGCGCTGCTGCTGCTCGCCGCCTGTCAACCCCAGGCACGGCGCCTCCTGCTGCTCGACCTGACGCTGTCGGATCCCATAATGCTGAACGGCACCGCGCAGCCGTGGCGCGAGGCCGGTTACACCGTGGAGAACCGGCGGTTCTATCCGCACCTGACCTGGAGCGACGTGGAACGATACCGCGCGGTGGTGGTGTTGTGCGGGCGCGAGCCCGAGGCGCCTTCCGACGCGCTCACCGCCGGCGACCTCGCGCTCCTCAACGAGTGGGTATTGCGGGGCGGGGTGGTCGTACTCGGCTACGACGGCGACGGCAAGGGTTCCCTCGACCGCTGGACCACCAACAGTTGGCTCGCGTACCAGGGCGCGGGGATTTCCGTCGGTGACCGTCCCCTCGAGGACACCAGCATGAGCGCGGGAGGCGCGACCGACCCGCGCCCGTGGGCGGGCACGAGCCTGGTTGGAGGCGAGCCGCTCGGCGACGTGTACGATCCATTCCCCCTCGATCGCAATCACGGGTTAACCGTCCGCGACAGCGCCCAGGTGCTCGCGGTCGCCCGCCCCCAGGCGTTGGTCCGCACGCCGAGGGGGCCGGCGTCCAACCCGGATGTCCCGGTCGCGGCGGCAGTGCGCGCCGGCGGCGGGCTCGTGGTCGTGATCAGCCGCAACGCCCTCGGCGCGCTCGGTCCCCAGAGCCGCGCCGCTACCGCCCCCATCCTCG
>DATDFP010000164.1:0-8751 GCA_036522535.1 Gemmatimonadales bacterium | reverse complement strand
CAGGCGTTTTTCGCCCGCAACGCCGGGAGGCGCCCGACCCGGATCGAGTTCGCGGCCGGAGCGCTCGGCGCGCTCATCTTCGTCGCCGACGCGGGACCGGGCGTGGCCCCTGACGAGCGCGAGAAGATCTTCGAGCCGTTTTACACGACCAAGGCGCCCGGCCGTGGCACGGGACTGGGCCTCGCGATCGTCGCGCGAGCGGTCTACGAGATGGGCGGCGTCGTCTGGGTCGATCGAGCCCGCGAGGGCGGCGCGGCGTTCAAGCTTTTCTTCCCGGCGGTGAGCTCATGACTTCCAATGCGGAATGCGGAATGCGGAATGCGGAATGTAAGTGCGGGGTTCGAACCGCGGAATCGAGCTCCGACGCCATTCCTGCAATTCCGCATTCCGCATTCCGCATTCCGAATTTGTCATGACCCGCGTGCTTGTGGTGGACGATGAACCCGGCCTCCGCCAGTCCCTGGGCCTGCTCTTGAGCGACTCGGGGTACGAGGTGGCCGCCGAAAGCGACGGGAAGCAGGCCCTGGACCGTGCGCTTGCCGAGCCGTTCGACCTGATCCTGTGCGACGTGCGCATGCCCGAGCTGGGCGGGATCGCCTTCCTGCGTGCATACCGCGAGCGCGGCGGCGCGGCGCTGGTCATCATGATGAGCGCGTACGGGGGCGAAGAGGCGGCGCTCGCCGCCATGAAAGAGGGTGCCTACGACTACATCCCCAAGCCATTCCGCCCGGACGAGGTCGTGCTCACTCTCCGCAAGGCCGAGGAGCGGGAACAGCTAGGCCGCACCATTGCGACACTCAGAGCACAGCTCGACGCCACTCCTATCGCCCGCGCGCTCATCGCGGAGAGCCGGGCCATGCGAGACGCGCTGGACGTGGTGGGGCGCGTGGCCGAGCACAAGACCACGGTTCTGATCACGGGCGAGAGCGGCACCGGCAAAGAGGTGATCGCGCAGGCGATTCACCGCGCCAGTCTCCGGGGCGCTGCCGCGTTCGTCGCCGTGAACTGCGCCGCGATTCCGGAGGCGCTGCTCGAGTCGGAGCTGTTCGGTTACGTGCGCGGCGCCTTCACCGGCGCGGCGGGAGACAAAGCCGGGCTGTTCGAGCAGGCGGACGGCGGCACCCTCCTGTTGGACGAGATCGGCGAGCTGCCCCTCGCCCTCCAGGCGAAGCTCCTTCGGGTGTTGCAGGAAGGGGAAGTGCGCCGGGTCGGCGACCAGAAGACCCGGCAGGTGGACGTGCGCGTGCTCGCCGCCACGGCGCGCGACTTGGGCGCCGAAGTCGCGGCCGGGCGGTTCCGGCAGGATCTGTACTACCGCTTGAACGTGGTCACCATCCACCTCCCCCGACTCGCCGAGCGCCGCGGCGATGTCGCCCCGCTGGCGCGGCATTTCGCGGCGCAGCTGGCGCGCCGCCTCGCCCGACCCGTCGTGTTGAGCGACGCGGCGCTCGCATGGCTCGAGCAGCAGGAGTGGCCCGGCAACGTGCGGGAGCTGGAGCACGCGATCGAGCGAGCGGCGGTATTGAGCGAAAAGGAGACCTTGGAGCCGGGAGACTTCATCCTCCGTCCCAACCACATGGCTCCGTCGCTACCTAGTCCTCACCCCCTGACCCCCTCTCCAGAACGTGGAGAGGGGGAACGAGGGGGCGAGGGCAGCCTCCGTGCGGCCGTCGAAGCCGCGGAGCGCCGGGCGATCGAAGCCGCCCTCGCGGCCGCCGGCGGCAACCGGCGCGAAGCTGCTAGGCGCCTGGGCGTGAGCCTGCGGACGCTGTTTTACAAGATGGAGCGCTACCGAATGGGGGCCGGTTCATGAGAGGCGGCCGGTTTACCGGCCAGAGGCCGGGCCGCGGCTTTAGCCGCGAACAGTGCAACTGATTGCACTAGTGCAGACATTTGCAGTAGCTGCCCGTGTTGATTGTTATTTCTAAGTGCTTTGACAGTAATATGTTATGCGTGGGCATATATTGTGTATTGCGTATCTGCCACAACGGGAAGGGATCATGCGCCGCGTGGGCTTCACTGTCGTCGAGATGATGATCGTAGTCATGATCGTGGGGGTCTTGGCGCTGCTCGGATTCCCGAAGATTCGACGCGCGCTCGACAAGGCGAACGTGCGCTCGGCCCGTGCTTATCTCGGTACGGCTATCGCGACGGGGCGGGCTGTGGCGGTACAGCGCGGCTGCCGCGCCGTGGTGCACTTCACGTCGGGCGCGAGCGGCACTGTCTGGGTGACCGCGTGCTCGCGGACGAAGCCGGCACCCGCCGTGGACACGATCGGTGGTGTGGAGCCGCTCGCGTCGCGCTACCGAGTGACGCTCACCGCGACGCGCGATTCCATCCAGTTCGACCCGCGCGGCCTGAGCATGGATGGCGTGACGACGACGGTACAAATCACGGGCGGCGTCGCCGGCGGCTACGACTCGCTTCTCGTCAACACCATCGGCAAGGTGATGCGATGATGAACCGCGAACGGGGCTTCACCATCGTCGAAGTCATTATCGCCATCATGGTGCTCGTCATCGGCCTGCTCGGGCTGGTCACGGCCTCGGCGATGGTGACGCGGATGATCGGGCGCGGGCAGCGCTCGGCCGTGGCGGCCGTGTTCGCCGCGCAGCGCCTGGAGCGGCTGCGCACGACGGGCTGCGCCTCGCGGAGCAGCGGAAGTGAAGTCCTGCGCCGCGGCAGCACGCCGCTCGACTCCGCCTGGTGGCGATGGGTCGACGCGGGGAGCCAGAACTACCGCGTCGTGCTGAAGCACAAGTACGTCACCGCAAAGAACCGCTGGCGCACGGACAGCTTGGAGACACAGGTCTCATGCATCTTCTAAGGCGCCGAGGCTTCACCCTCATCGAGCTGGTGGTGGCGCTCGTGATCCTGGGGATCGTGTCGGGCGCGATCTACAAAGTCCTGCTCACGAATCAGCAGACGTACACGGCGCAGACCCAGGGGATCGATTTGCAGCAGAATCTGCGCGCCGGCGCGGCGCTTCTGCCGGCGGAGTTCCGGGAGCTGAACGCGGCCGGGGAGTTGAGCCCGGGCACCGGGGACATCGGCGCGATGACCTCCACGTCCCTGAGAATCCGGGCGATGCGGCAGCTCGCGTTGCTGTGCGTGACGCCGCAGCTCGGCGGGGGCGGGCAGGTCCAGCTGTGGGTGCGCCAGACGCCGATCTTCGGGTCCAAGCAGACGTTCGCGACCGGAGACTCGGTGCTCGTCTTCTATGAGGGGAGCGTGACCACTCGCAACGACGACAGCTGGTTGCCGGGTAAGGTCATGAAGGTTGACGCCGGAACCTGTCCGGACAGCACCAACGGTGTGAGCACCCCGCACCCGGCGTACCTCGTGACCCTCCAGCCAAAGTGGCTCCCGGGCCAGCTCAACATCGCGGGCGCGATCACCAACGGCTCGCCGTTGCGCGGCTTCAGCTCGGTCACGTACGGGCTGTACCTGTCGCCGAGCGACAGCCGTTACTACGTCGGCCAGAGCGTCGGCACGGGTGCCATGCAGCCCTTGGTCGGCCCGCTCAGCGGCGCGAACGGGCTCCAGTTCGTCTACTACGACTCGACAGGCTCGTCCACCACGACGGACTCGAGCAAAGTCGCGATGATCGAAATCCACCTGTACGAGGCGACGGCCGCGCGCGTACGCCAGGCCACGAGCGCGGGCGTGAACTACAAGTTCGACAGCGTCGTGACCCGCGTGTCGCTACGCAATAACCCGCGCTGCGGGCCGTGCTTCTAGACCTGTAGGGGCGCAGCATGCTGCGCCCTTACCCAGGCCCGTGAATCCGAAGGAGTCGCTCATGATCCGGACTGTGCGCAACGAGCGCGGCATGGCGCTCGCGCTCGCAATCGTCGCCCTGGTGGTGGCCGGCGCCCTGATCGCCGGGGCGTTCTTCGCCGGCACCCAGGAGCAGCGCGTGGGTGAGAACTCGCGCCGCAGCTACCAGTCCTTCGGCATCGCTGAAGCAGGTGCTAATGAGATCATTCGCAATTGGGATCCACTCAAGTACAACCAGCGGCGTCCCTACCCCCTCGATTCCGTGGCTTATGGGCCGCTGCAGTCGCCGGGCGGCACCGGCACCTTCGGCGGTTACGTCTACAAGCTGAACGACGAAACCTATCTGATTGACGTGACCGGACAGGACGCCGCCAGCCTGAGGGGCGGAGCGGCGCTGGCTCGGCAGGGCGGCGGCGCTCGCCAGCGGGTCGGCATCCTCGCCAAGATCCGCCCGCTGCAGATCGATGTAAAAGCGTCGCTCACCACGCGCAACAGCGACAAGGTGTCCGGTGGCTCGACGATCGACGGGTACGACCACATTCCCGACGACTGGACGTCCTGCCCGCCGGTCGCCGACAGCGCCGCCAAGGCGGGGATCCGGGCCGACCAGGGTGCCACCGTGATTACGAACGGTGGAGGAACCGTCCTGGGGGTCCCGCCGGTCATGATCGACCCGTCGGTGTCCGACACGACCTTCAGCGAGTTCGGGGACGTCTCGTACACGGACGTGGCAGCGCGCGCCAATTGGACACTTCCCGGGCAGAACTTCTCGAGCACGATCGCGCCGGTCGTGACCAACGGAGAGTGCGACAAGACGGTGGCGACGAACTGGGGCGACCCTCTTAACCCGACGGCGCCATGCGGCGGCTACTTCCCGATCATCCACATCACCGGGGACGCCACGATCAACGGCGTCGAGGGGCAGGGGATCCTGCTCGTGGATGGGACTCTCTCCGTTATGGGCGGCTTCCAATGGTTCGGCATCACGATCATCCAGGGGTCGCTGCAAACGGCAGGTGGTGGCGGCGAGCCGGCTCACTTCTGGGGTGCCACGTTGGTGCACGACAGCGTGTCGCTCGGTCAGTTGAACACGATCAGCGGGGCGGCCAACATCCTATACTCTAAGTGCGCTGTGATCAAAGCGTTAGAGATGACGGGCCTGGTCTCGCAGCTGCGTACGCGGAGCTGGATACAGCTGTTCTGACGGTAAGGGGCGGTAGGAGGCGGTAAGAGGCGGTAAAGGGCGGTATGGCGTATGGAACCGCAGCGAGGAGCTGGGAGCAGAACCCCGTGCCGCCTCCTACCGCCCCCTACCGCCCCTTACCGCCCCCGCGATCTGCCGCGAGCGCAGCGTTTTGCACTAGGGGGTCGCGCGCCCCGTTCCTGTATCCCTTTTTGTCGAATGCAGTTAGGTGGACGGCACGGGACGTGAGAGGGGTGTGAGGGCTGGGCCGAGAGCGTGCCTCCGGGCTCTCCACGTAAGTCATTGGCGATAAGCGTGTTATGCCACACCCCCTGTGCTCGAAGCAGTGGGGTGGGGCGTCGCGCGAACCGCAGTCGAGTTGACGTAAGTGTAAGTACCATAGCGAGTTGTTCGCTAGCTCTAAAGTAGCTTCGAGGCTTGACAGGATAAGCGGTGAGCCTTACTGTAGCTTGCTCTTTCCCGGCCTCTCTCTAACCCCAAGGTAGGCATGGCCCTATTCGGGTTCGGCAAAAAAACCTCGGTCGGCCTGGATATCGGGTCCGGCATCATCAAGGTGGCCGTCATCGACCACTCGGGCAGCGAGCCGGAGCTGGTCAAGGTGGCCACCACTGAGGTCGCAGCCGACGCCATCGTCGAGGGCGAGGTCATGGACCCCGGGATCGTCGCGGAGGCGATCCGGGGCCTGTTCGCCGCCGCTGGGGTGAAGCAGAAATCGGTGGTCACGGCGGTCGGGGGCCGGGACGTGATCGTGAAAAAGATCCAGATGGACCGCATGAAGGAGGCGGACGCGCGCGAGGTCATCCGCTGGGAGGCGGAGCAGCACGTCCCCTTCGACATGGCGAACGTCGAGCTCGACTTCCAGATCCTCGACCCCGATGCCGAAGGGCTGCAGATGAGCGTCCTCCTCGTGGCCGCCAAGCGCGAATTGGTCGAGGGGCGCACGGGCTTGCTCAACGAGGCTGGGCTCGAGCCGGCAATCATCGACGTAGACGCCTTCGCCATCCACAACGCGTTCGAGCTCAACCATCCGGACGCCATGCGAGGGGTCGTGGGGCTCGTCAACATCGGTCACGAAGTCACCAACGTGAACATCCTCGAGGACGGGGTGCCCGTGCTGACCCGGGACCTGTCCATCGGGACGCGCCGGTTTCGGGAAGACCTGCAGCGGGAGAAAGGGCTGGCGGCCGAGGATGCCGAGCAGGCGATCCAGGGCCAGGCGCACAGTGCGGACCTGGGCCCATATGTCGAGGCGCGGGGGGAAGAGCTAGCGGTCGGCGTCGAGCGGGCGGCCGCGTTCCTCGCCACCGCGTCGCGCTCGGCGGGCGGCCTCTCGCGCGTCTACACGATCGGTGGCGGCGCCCGGATCCCGGGTCTGAACGAGGCGCTCGGGAGCCGGCTCAAGGTGGGTGTGGAGGTGGCCAATCCGGTGCAGCGGCTCAAGGTGCGGGACACGGTCTTCGAGTCCGTACCGGTCGATGAAGTGGCGCCGCTCCTGATGCTCTCCGTCGGGCTCGCCCTGAGGCGTGCGGCATGATCGAGATCAATCTACTCCCCGGTAAGAAGCGGGCGGCGCCGGGCGCGGGCTTCAAGCTCTCGCTCCCCGACTTCCAGGGACTCATCGCCAGCATCAAGAACCCGTGGCTGCTTGTGGCGAGCGCGACCACGGCGCTCGTGCTGGGCGGTGGGCTCGCGCTCTTCGTCACCGAGGGCGCTCGTCTCCGCGTGCTCGAGGCCAGGCTCGCCGCGGTCCAGGTCGAGAAGCGGCGGTTCGACGCGGTGATCGCCCAGAAGCGCCAATCGGAGCGGATCCGCGACTCGCTCGTCACCGAGATCAACATGATCCGCGGCATCGACGCGGACCGCTACATCTGGCCGCACGTCCTGGACCAGATCACGAAGTCGCTCCCGCCCTACACCTGGCTGACGGGAATCTCCTACCAGCAACAGGGCGGCGCGCCCGGGATTACAACTCCCACCGATTCGGCGGGGATGCCGGCGGTGCGGGTGTGGATCACCGGGAGCACGGTGGACATTCAGGCTTATACGACGTTCCTGCGGCAGCTCGCGGCCTCACCCTGGTTCACGGACGTGACCCCCGCCACGTCGCAGACCGTCATCGAGGCGGACCGCCCGGTGACGGCGTTCAACGTGTCGGTGCGTTACAAGGTGGCGGACTCGGTCTACATCCGCACCATCCCCCTGGTTCGGTCGGTGAGGTAGGGTCATGGCGCTTATTCCGCAGGACCGGCAGAGCCAGTACATGCTGCTGATCACCCTGGCCATGGTGGCGCTCGCCTACTTCTTCTGGACCTATTGGGTGCAGCCGACCAACGCGAAGATCGCGGCCACGCGGGCCGAGGCGGACAGCCTGCAGACGATCATCGACCGGGCGAAGCAGGATCTCGCGAGCGGCACGGTGGACGACCTGCGCCGCAAGGTCGAGGAGTACCAGGCCCTCCTCTCCGTGATGCGCCGGCTCGTCCCGGAGAAGAACGAGGTGCCGGCGTTGATCGACGACATCTCGACCAAGTCGAAGGTGCGCGGGGTGACGATCGGCCGGTTCGAGCCGCTGGCGGTCGAGCCGGGTCAGCCATTCGACACGTACCGCTACCGGCTCGAGATCCTGGGCCATTACGACGACCTCGGCGAGCTCCTCTCCGACATCGCGAGCCTGCCGCGCATCGTCGTGCCGCAGGAAGTGATCCTCAAGCCGGCGCAGCAGCAGGCGCAGAAGGTGCTGTCCGACACGGCCGGCGCGTTGCTCGAGGCCCAGTTCTCGATCCGCACCTTCGTGAAGGCTCCGCCGCCTCCGGCGCCCGCGGGGAAGAAGACGGCGCCGGCGAAGCCGGGCGGCGGGGCGGCGGATGAACGCTAAGCTCGCCCTCGGGCTCGTGACGCTGTGTCTGGCCGCGCCGCTCGCGGCGCAGGCCACGCTACAGGGGGCGCCGCGCGCCAGGCCGCCGGCAGCATCGTCCGACACCGGTGCCCACCCCGAAGCCGCCATCGCCATGACGCTCGTGCGCGAGGTGTACGCCTACGAGGGGGGCGGGCGCGATCCGTTCCTGTCGCTGCTCAGGTCGGGCGACATCCGGCCGCTCCTCGCGGATCTCAAGCTCGTGGGCATCTACTACGACTCGCGCTACCCGGCGCGGAGCGTGGCGGTGCTGCGTGACATCACGAACAGCAAACTCTATCGCGTGAAGCCGGGCGACATCATCGGACGCCTCAGGGCGACCGCCATCCGGCCGCGCGAGATCGTCTTTACGGTCCAGGAATTCGGCCTCGAGCGGCAGGAGAGCCTGCAGCTCGCCAAGCAGGAGGGAACACCATGAAGCGCATCCCTGCCCTCGTCGCGTGGCTTGCCATCGCGGCGGCGCCCCGAGCCCCCGCGGGGTCAGGGGGGCGTGACGGTGAAGTGCGGGCGGTGAGCGTGCTCCCCGCCTCCGCGAGCGTAGACGTCGTCATCGACCTCCGCGGCGCCGTGGACGTCCAGGATTTCACCCTGCCCAGCCCCGCCCGGCTCGTGCTCGACCTGCAGGGGGCGCGGCTCGCTGCGCCGGCGGTACTGTACGACGGGCAGAACCGCGGTGGCATCAAGAACATCCGCTACGCGCAGTTCCGCCCGGACGTGGTGCGGATCGTGATCGACCTCGACGTCCTCAAGTCCTATCAGATCGAGAAGCGCGACGGCCAGGTGCGCGTGCAGATCGGCTCCGAGCGCACGGCCTTCGCGGCGTGGACCAGCCAAAATGCGGCGGCTGCAGCGG
>DATDFP010000163.1:0-7311 GCA_036522535.1 Gemmatimonadales bacterium | reverse complement strand
CTTGTGCCGGGCCAGCCAGTCCTCGAAGCTTTGCAGCTCCCGGTTGAGTGCCCGTGCGAAATTGACGTACCGCACCCTGCGAAAGTAATCGTTGAAGTCGCGCTTGAACTGAAACATGTTGCCCAAGTCCTGGGCACCGGGAAAGCCGAAGGCGCGGTACGCCTCGGGAGCGACGGCGTTGTACCGCACCTCCTGACCGAGCGCCCGGGTGAGCGCGGCTGCCATTTCCGCGCCCGATAGATGCTCGCCCGCGATGGCGACCGTCTTGCCGATGAACTCACGCCCACCCTTGAAGATTGCGTACGCGCACTTGCCGATGTCTTCGACCGCGATGGCCGGGAGCTTCTTCTCATCCAGCGGGAAGGTGATCGCCAACTTGCCGTCCGCTCCCCGCTTGGGGCCCATGCCGAAGTAGATCAGGTTGTCCCAGTAGAAGGAGGTAAGCAGGAACGTGGTCGGTACGCCGAGGTCGCGGAAGATCTGGTCCGCTTCGCCCTTGGCATCAAAGTGCGGCACCTTGTACTTGCCCATCAGGGTGGGCATCCGGTCGTCCTCGAGCGGCACCCACTTGCGCGTGTCTTCGAGGGTCGACCAGATCACGTGCTCGAGCTCGGCGGTCTTCGCCGCTCGCGCCATGTTGCCGGCCTGGGTAAGCTCCCGCTCGGGCGAGAAGTGCTCCCAGAAATTCGTGACACAGAAGGCGCCGTAGGCTCCCGCGAACGCCCGAGCGAGGGTCCCGGGCTCGTCGGCATCTGCCGCCACGACCTCCACGCCCGCGGCTCGAAGCGCCTTCGCCTTCTCGGAGCTGATGTTTCGTGTGAGCGCGCGGGGCCTGAACGAGCTGCTCTTGTCGGCCATCATGGCGCGCACGAGGCCCCCCCCTTGCGCGCCGGTTGCTCCGATAACCGCGATGATCTTCCCATCTGCCATCACGATTCTCCCCGTCTCTCCGTCCGCCCTATTTTGCCACCTGCGCCGGATTCTGATATACCATCAGGTGCGCGTATGGCGTGCCGGCGAACATGATGTAGACGCCGCCCGGGTTCGGCTTGGTCGGCAGGCCGCTCGTGGCCGGGTCCATGGGCCACATCAGCATCCAGTGCGGTGGCTCCTTCACGTCCTTGGTGCTGGCGCTCTTCTCCATCACGATCTCGCCTGCCGGCGTTTCGTAGTGCGTGCCGCCCTGCATCATGTACGCCACGCCCGGCTCGGTATTCGACGGCTTGGGCTGGCCGGTGAAGGCCGCGGTGAACCACGCCCAGGCGTTCTTGTCGCCGCAGAAGGGTGAGTTGTCGTCCGGGAGCAGCGCGCACGTGAACCCGTTGGTCCCGGCGCGGAGCTCGGTGACCGTTTTCTTCTTGACGTCGATCCGCGCGACCGCCGCTGTGGCCGAAATCGAAGCGGGCGCGCCGCCCTGCGCCGCTTTGACGTACTGGTCCTTGCTCATTCCGCCCTGAGCGCAGCCGAGCGAGGGGAGCAACAGCCCGCCCCAGAGCGTAGTGTACAGAGTGGCGTGAGGTCTCATACGATCCCTCCCAAAGCGTCCTTACGAATAGACAAATCCGGCCCGCAATCCGGGCCGGGGGGGTCGACGCCATACTACTCCGTTGATGGACGGCTGGTAAGGGGCTAGGCCGTGAGGGTCAGCTTGTGTCCCCTCGCCTTCAGGGCGCCCACGAGGCTCACTTTGTCGACCGATTTCATGTAGGCTTCGTCCGGGCCGATCTCCTTTTTCTCGACCAGCTCGAGCAGCGAGTCGTTCATCGTCACCATGCCGAGCTGCTTCGAGGTCTGGATGATCGAGGGGAGCTGGAAGGTCTTCCCTTCGCGGATCAGGTTCGAGACGGCCGGCGTGGCGAGCAGGATCTCCCGCGCTGCCACCCGCCCGCCGGCGATGCGCTTGCACAGCGTCTGGGCGATGACGCCCTTGAGCGACTCGGACAGCATCACCCGGATCTGCGACTGGCGGTCACCGGGGAACTGATCGATGACCCGGTCGAGCGTCGAGGGCGCGGTCGTGGTGTGCAGGGTGCCGAAGACGAGGTGCCCGGTTTCGGCGGTCTCGATCGCGATCGCGACGGTCTCGAGGTCGCGCATCTCGCCCACCAGCAGGATGTCCGGGTCCTCCCGCAGCGCCGCGCGGAGCGCCGATCGGAAGGTCTCGGTGTGCACGCCCACCTGGCGCTGCGTGACGATGCACTTCTTGTTTTCGTGGACGAACTCGATCGGATCTTCAACCGTGATGATGTGGTCCGACCGGGTCCGGTTGATGAGATCGACCAGCGCGCACAGCGTCGTGGACTTGCCCGACCCTGTCGGGCCGGTCACGAGCACGAGTCCCTTGGTGAGGTAGCAGAGATGCTGCACCTCTTTCGAGAGGCCGAGCTGGTCCGCCGTCACCACCTGGGCCGGGATCACCCGGAAGACCGCGATCGGCCCCTTGCGGTCCCGGCCGGCGTTGACCCGGAAGCGCGCCACGCCGGCGATCTCGTAGGCGAAGTCCGAGTCGCCGGTCTCCCGCCACTCGACGCGGTTCCGCTCGGGCATGATGGCGAGGAGCATGACTTCGAGGTGCCCGGCGGAGAGCGGCGCCGTGGATTGCCGGTTCATCACACCGTGCGTCCGGAAGACTGGTGGCTCGCCCACGCGCAGGTGGAGGTCGGATGACTTGGACGCCACGAGCGCGCGCAGCAGCTCTTCCAGCGCCCGCTGCGCGGCCTGGTTCTGCGGGGCCGCCGCGTCGGTGGGGACGCTCGAGCCTGCGGCGGCTCGGGGGGCAGGCGGAACAGGGGGGGCCCGGTGGGCCGGGGGAGACGGAGCAGCGAGCTCGCCCTCGTCTGCAGCCGTCTCGATCGCGGACCCGCCCGGGTTGCCGTGCCCCCGCGACTCGTTGCGCGGAGCGGGCGGGGCTGAGACCGGCCCTCCGGCGGCTGCCCTTGGTGTGGCCGGCTCCCGGTTCGCGGCCGGCTCGGAACGCTCCAGCGGCGCGACGACCGCCGTCAGCCTTCCCAGCTCGGGCACGATGCGCACCCGCACCAGTCCCCGATCCGCCGCGTAGTCAAACGAGGTCTCGTTGCTCTGGTCGATGCGGTCGGCGGATTCCGGGGGGGCCATCTCGACCAGCAGGGCGTAGATGTGCTCGTCCGTGAGCGGCTGCTTGCTGATTCTGCGGCTCTGTCCGCTCTTCACCATCGTGACGGGCTCGTCCGGGAGCAGGTACAGCTGGTCACCCCGCTCGCGGAGCAACACGTCGATGAACGGGTCGATCCTCGCCGCCATGCGTCAGTCCAGGGGCCGCGCGTACAGCACGTGCCCGCGGTTCACGTAGTGGGTCGCGGCGTGCGTCCACACCGCGAAAAACAGATCGCGCGACAGGTTGAGGTAGTCGAGCAACCGCGCGTTCTGGACCGGCAGCTCGGCGCTGGCCCAGCCGCCGATCTCGGCGCCACCGCTCAGCCCCAGCTCCACGCCGAGCATCCGCGCCGCCGAGAGCCGCGCGGGGTCCGTGATTGGCGCCTGGCCACTCACCGATACCGAGATGGTTTGGACCTTGGAGATGAGGAGGAGGTCGTCCTCGTGCGCCAGGCGAAAGGCGAAGAATCCCTCAGGCCGGTTGAGCATCTCCAGCACCGTCTCGGGGCCTTCGTGGTGCGGGACCTGCCCCATGACGTACAGCTGCCCCGGACGGGCGGCTCCGTGGGTCAGGAGGAGTTCCGCCAGCACGGCAGCGCGCGGCACCGCGAACTCGGACACGGGGGAATAGTAAGGACACAGGGGGAGAAAGGGGTAGGGCACGGCAGTGCCGTGCCCATACTAGGGCACGGCGGCGCCGTGCCCAGCAGGGACGTCATTCCGTATACAGATAGAACCCGTACCCCGCTGCGACCACCACCGTCGCCCGCGTCAACGGGGCTGACATTGCACCACCGCTGGGGCCGCGCGCCCGCAGGCGATCTGTTCGTCCATGCCGCTGGCGATCGGGCCGCACGCCGTCGCCTGCGCGCCTTCGCGCGCGGCGTCCGCGCTCGCTCCTAGCGCGGTCGCGCAGTTCGTGCGTCCGCGGAAATCAAGGCAGACGCGACACTGAACCTTCGCCCGGGCGGTCGTCATGACAAAGAAGAGCGCTGCGACGGCGAGCACGGCGGCGATGCCGTACAGCGTGGAACGCTTCACGGGAAGGGGGTCCGCACCGTTGCTAAGGTAGGCGCCCGCCCGTGGCTGTCAACGAGTCCGCGTGCGATAGGAGCCGGGCGGCGTCGCCGCCACCCGGCTCTTAACCCCCTACGACGCAGCCGTTTAGCGAGCTATCGCCTGACGCTCGGGAGGGGGCTCGTGGAACTGCTCCTTCTCGGTCGACCCTTCCATCGCCGTCACCGACGACAACCCGCCGGTCGCGATCTGGGTGATCTCGTCGAAGTATCCCACGCCCACGAACTCCTGATGACGCGTCGCCTCGTAGCCGTCCGTCTCGGCCGCGAACTCCCGGGCCTGGAGGTCGGCGTAGGCGGCCATCCCCCTTTCCTTGTAATCCCTGGCCAGCACGAACATGCTGTGGTTCAGGGCGTGGAACGCGGAGAGCGTGACGAACTGGAACTTGTAGCCCATACGGCCGAGCTCGCGCTGGAAGGTGACCAGCTGGGCGTCGTTCAGGTGCTTGCGCCAGTTGAAGGATGGCGAGCAATTGTACGCGAGCAGCTTGCTCGGGTACTTCGCGCGGATCGCCTCGGCGAACCGCGCGGCTTCCTGGAGATCGGGCTTCGACGTCTCGCACCAGAGCATGTCGGCGTACGGCGCGTACGCGAGCCCCCGCGCGATCGCGGCGTCGATCCCCGGCTTCACGCGGATGAAGCCTTCGTGGGTGCGCTCCCCGATGATGAAGCGGCGGTCGTAGGGGTCGATGTCGTTGGCGAGGATCGTGGCCCCGAGGGCGTCGGTGCGCGCGACGAGGACGACGTCCACGCCCGCCACGTCGGCGGCGAGGCGCGCCGCCACGAGCTTGGTGACGAACTCGCTTGTCGGCACCAGCACCTTGCCGCCCAGGTGGCCGCACTTCTTGAGCGAGGCGAGCTGGTCCTCGTAGTGCACGCCCGCCGCTCCCGCGGCGATCATGTTGAGCATCAGCTCGTAGGCGTTCAGCAGCCCGCCGAAGCCGGCTTCGGCGTCCGCGACGATCGGCACGAGCCAGTCGGTGGAGTGGTCGCCCTGCATGTGGTGGATCTGGTCCGCGCGCAGCAGCGCATTGTTGATGCGGCGCACGAGGTGGGGAACGCTGTCGGCCGGATACAGGCTCTGATCGGGGTACGTGTGCTGGGCGGTGTTCATGTCGCCGGCGACCTGCCAGCCGCTGCAGTAGATCGACTTCAGCCCCGCCCTGACGCACTGCACGGCCTGGGCCCCGGTGATCGCCGAGAGCGCCGTGATCGGCTCGTCCTGCTGGAGCAGCTGCCACAGCCGCGCCGCTCCGCGCTTGGCGAGTGTGTATTCGATCGGGACCGTTCCCCGCAGCCGGTACACGTCGGCGGCGCTGTACGGTCGCTTGATCCCATCCCACCGGCTTTCCGTGGCCCACTCCCGCTCGAGAGAGGCGATGAACTCTTGTGTCTCCATGAGGCAACCCCGTCCCTGAATTAGTGCCGTTCCGACTTCCATTCGTGGCTAGATTGATCGACAGCGTAATCCTGCGATCGCGGTCAGACTGCAAGCTCTGCGCCGGTCGGAAGTCGAGCCCGCAAGCGGAATCTTATCCTGGCCAAGGACTTACGCACCTACCCGTTCGGGTAGGGGTTCCACCAGCTTGGCGGGGATTTGTCACAAGTTTGCATCATTCGTGGATCGTCTAGCGCGCAAGTGCCTCCCTCAAATTCGATGAGACCGCCGGTGGTCCCTCCGGGCGCTCGGACCGGCGGACTCGCCTCCGCACGGCAGGGCATGTGGATCGTGAGGCCAAGCGTGGGCGCCGAGACCGCCGGTCCTCACGCGCCCTTCGGGACCCCCGGCGGTCTCATCGTCGGCGGCACTAAGTTAGACGACGCGAAATGCCCACCACGCTCATCGTCGTCGGCCTCTGCTTCCTGCTCGCGGGCGTCCTGTTCTTGCGCGCCGCCCCTGCGGCAGTTCGCCGCGGGCGCTGGGCCGGCGGCGGCGTCCGCGCCCTTCTGGGCCTGCTGCTGCTGGCGCTGGGCGCGCTCGCCGCGACGATCACGATCGGGATCCACGGGTACCGGGCGCTCACCCTCGAAGTGCTGGCGGCCAACGTCAAGACCGAGCCGGTCGGCTCGCAGCGCTTCCGGGCCACCATCGTCCTTCCCGACCGGCGGCTCGCGATGTACGAGCTCGCGGGCGACGCCTTCTATATTGACGCCCACATCCTCAAGTGGCACCCTGCCGCGAACCTGCTCGGACTGCACACCGCGTACGAGCTCGACCGGGTCGGTGGCCGCTACAACGCGATAGCGGACGAACGGACCAAGCCGCACACCATGTATTCACTCGCCCGCGCGAGGCGGCTGGACCTCTTCTCCCTCGTGCGTCGCTTCCCGCTCTTCCGGCCACTCGTGGATGCGGAGTACGGCTCGGCGGCGTTCGTCGCGGCGACGAGGCCGGTCGAGTACGAGGTACGGGTCTCGACGACGGGGCTCTTGATGCGGCCGATAATGAGACGCTAGACATCTGATGTCAGACATCAGACGTCAGACGTCAGTGCGGCCGCAAGGCGCAAGCTGTTCGCAGTCACGCGGCGGCAGTCCTGCGTAACTGGCACCTGCCGGCTGGGAACCGCTTGCGGCTTGGCGTCTGGCAACTTCACTGACCTCTGATGTCTGATGTCTGACGTCTGAAGAGGTGCACTGCGGGCCTCACTTCCTGCAATGCCCGCTCTGCGCTTGGGCACGCACCGGCGGGCGGAGTGACACCGCATGCGTGCGCCGGGTGGGTTAACCCCGGGGCCATGCCCCGGGGTTCAAAGGAAGTTGTGGTTGGAAGGTGGTCCCGGCGGACTGGCACGGACTGGCACCGCATGACCGCGTTGGGGGGGCACGGGTGCAGCGGTTATGTCCCGCGTGCGCGGCCGGTCGGTGCCGGACGGCCATACGGTGTGCCCCGGGCCGTGGGCCCGGGGTTAACCCACCCGGTCCTGCGGACGGTGACCGAAACGGTCGAGCGGTGACGAGGCCGTGCAGTGCCGGCCACACGTCCCGGAATGCCCGCCCTGCGCTTGGGCACGCACCGGCGCGCGGAGTGACACCGCATCCATGCGCCGGGTGGGTTAACCCCGGGGCCATGCCCCGGGGTTAACAAGAATACGGGTTGTGT
>DATDFP010000162.1:0-6953 GCA_036522535.1 Gemmatimonadales bacterium | reverse complement strand
GCAGACGCGGGACAACCTAGACGCACAGACGCAGCAGACGCACAGGGGTGAACAGCAAGAGTGAGCAGCTCTTCCCGTTTCCTGCCCTCCATTCTCCCCTGCGCGTCTGTGCGTCTACCCGTCTAGGTTGTCGCGCGTCTGTGCGTCTACCCGTCTAGGTTGTCGCGCGTCTGTGCACGGAGCCGTATGCCTGCCAGTCCTCCCACCACCATCACCGCGCCCGCCAGCAGGAATGCACCCTGCCCGCCCAGGTCGTCGTAGGCCCAACCGGCCGCGAGGGGGCCGAAGCTGCGGCCGAGCGCGGCGAATGCCTGGGCGGCGCCGAGGATCGTGCCCTGTTCCGAGACGCCGGCGTAGACCGAGACCAACCCCGACGCCGCCGGCGCGAAGATGCTGTTCGCGAAGGCGAGCGGGACGGTCCAGGCGTACACGAGGAGGCTCGTCCCCGCGTACGGCACGGCGGCGATGCTCAGGCCCATCCCGAACAGGCCGAGGATGAGCAGGGCGCGCGCTCCCGTGCGCCGCTCGAGGCGACCGAACAGGAAGCCCTGCACGACAGCCGCGACCGCGCCGATCACGACGAACAGCCAACCCAACTCCTTCGCTCCCCAGCCGAAGGCCTTGCTGACGTGGAGCGGCAGCGCCACGGTGTAGCCCGCGAAGGCGAACGGGGCGAAGAACCAGACGAGCATGAGCGGCCGTAGCTCGTGGCGCGCAAGCGCGTCGGCCATGTGACCGAAATCGAACAACGGTCGTGTCGCGCGGTGCTCGGCCGCGAGCGACTCCCGCAGAATCGCGCTCGCGGAGAAGAAGTTGATGACGGAGAGCGCCGCAGCGATCAGCCCGGGCGCGCGGGGGCCGAGGTAGTGGCCGGCGAGCCCACCGATCAGCGGGCCCAGGACGAACCCGATCCCGAACGCCGCGCCGATCAGGCCCATCCCGCGAGCCCGCTCGGCCGGCGGCGTGATGTCCGCGACGTACGCCTGGGCCGCCGAGATGTTGCCGCTCGCGAAGCCCGAGATCACGCGGGCGACGAACAGCGCCGCGTAGGACGGGGCGAACGCGAACAGCGTGTAGCCCAACGCGTTGATGACCATCGTGGTGAGCAGGATCGGCCGGCGGCCCAACCGGTCCGAGAGCCGCCCGAGCAAAGCCGTCGACAGGAACTGCATCGCCGAGAAGACGAACACGAGGGCGCCGTATCCGATCCCTTGCGCGCCCAAGCGCTGGGCGTACATGGGCAGGATCGGCAGCACGATGCCGAAGCCGATCAGGTCGATGAGGACCGTGACGAAGATGACCGCCAGGCGCGAGCGGTCGGCCGGGGCCGTGGCCCTCGATCTGGCGGGCATAGGGGCTACAATTTACCCTGCCCCCGACAGGAGTGCCTTCATGGCCACCTGGCACCGCCTCGGCGACAAAGCCGAAACGCTCGCCCGCGTCCCGTTCTCCGTGAAAGTGGACCGCTACTCCATCGCCCTCTTCTTCTACGACGGCAAGTTTCGGGCGATCGGCAACACGTGCAACCACAAGGGAGGCCCCCTGAGCGACGGACGGCTGCGTGGCGAGTTCGTGATGTGCCCCTGGCACGCGTGGGAGTACAGCGTCATCACGGGCAAGGGGCCGGCGGGATACGACGAGGAGCAAGTGCCCGTGTTCGCGGTCGAAGAGCGGGACGACGGCGTCTACGTGCAGACCCCGCCCGTGATGCCGCGGAAGCTGCTCAAGCACAAGCCGTCCCACCTGCTCGAGGCGCACGGGAAGCCGCCGGGCGCGCCGCCACGCGTGCTCTTCCTTTCGACCACCGCGATGGACGAGGGCAACCCGCGCTTCTCCACATCGGACGCCCTGCTCGAGCACGCGCTCGATCGGGCCAAGCGCCGGGAAGCGGATACGCAGATCATCAGACTGCGCGATCTCAAGTTCCGGCACTGCGAGGGGAACTACTCGAAGGCCGCGCACGCCTGCACCTGGCCGTGTGCGATCACGGAGCGCGACCCCGAGGACCAGCTCGCTGCCGTGTACGAGGGGCTCGTGCACTGGGCGGACGTGGTGCTCATTGCCACGCCGATCCGCTGGGGGAACGCGTCGTCGCTCTATTACAAGATGATCGAGCGGCTGAACTGCGTGCAGAACCAGGTTACGATCCACAACCAGGTGCTGATCAAGAACAAGGTGGCCGCGTTCATCATCACGGGGGGGCAGGACAACATCCAGGCCGTGGCGGGGAGCTTGTTCACGTTCTGGGCGGAGCTCGGCTTCGTCTTCCCGCCGTTCCCGTTCATCGCGCACTCCCGCGGCTGGGACGCCGAGGACATGGAGAACAACGTGCGCCAGGTGCGGGCGAGCGAGCAGCTGCGCGAGGCGGCATACGAGCTGCTCGATCGCGCGATCGACTTCTGGACGATCATCGACCGGCACAAGGCCGAGATGGACAAGCCAATGGAGCGGGCCGGCCGAAAGGCCAACACCCTGCCCGAGCCCGAGGAAATGCAGGAGATCACCGTATGAGCGAGCGGATGAAGATCGCGCGGGCGTACGAGAAGGCGCTGTTCGCCGGGAAGATGGACGAGGTGAGCCGTTACTTCACGGAAGACATCGCCTATTGGGTGGCTGGGGCGCCGCCGATCGGCGGCGAGTGGAGGGGGCGGGAGGCCGTGATCCGTTGCTTCGAACAGCGCGAGGCGGGCCTGGGGGCGGCGGACTGGGGTTACGAGGACGTATGGCGTGACTGGTACGACGCCGACGAGCGCGTGATCGTCGAGATCCGCGAGCGCTCCTGGCTCAAGAGCGACCCGACGGACGTGATGGACCAGCGCACCTGCGTGGTGCTGCGCTTCAGAGGGGACAGAATCTGCGCGATGCGGGATTATACGGACAATCGTGTGTACGAGGAATTCGTGAAGCGACACGAGCACCAGCTGCCGAAGTTTAGGAAACCGTAGACGCACAGCGGCACAGGGGCACAGACCCGCTTCTGAGCCTCTGCGCCGCTGCGCCTCTGTGCGTCTTTAGGACGCGTGATCCCCATCACCCACTTAACGCCCCCTCTAGTGTATGGTCTCACTCCGAACCCTTTACCAGGACCTTTACATGAGCCGTCATATTGCCCTCTTCACCGTGCTGGCCCTCGCCGTGCCCGCGGCCCTGCTCGCCCAGGACAGCGGCGCCGTCAGGAAGGACCGCAGGGAGCTTCGCCACGACCGGCGTGAAATCCGTCATGACGCCAGGGACATCCATCAGGACCGTCAGGAGGTCCGGTCGGACCGCCGGGATATCCGTCAGGACCGGCAGGAGATCCGGCAGGACGTGAGGAGTGGCGACTTGCAGGACGCCCGGCAGGACCGCCACGACTTGAGGCAGGATCGACGCGACCGGCGGCGGGATCGCCGAGACCTGCGCCGGGACCGGCGAGACATCCGCCGCGACGGGCGCGACGCGCGCAGCGACCGCCGGGACCTGCTGCAGGACGAGAAGAAGGACAGCACGCACTGACAAGGAGCAGACGGGCGAACGCGTAGGGGCGCAGCATGCTGCGCCCCTACCCCCCGATCGAGCCTTCGCGCTCTAGGACATCACGGTGTTGCCGGCCTGATTGAACCTAGACGCACAGACGCGGTAAACCTAGACGCAGCAGACGCACAGACGCGCAGGGGTGAGCAGCGGCGGGTAATCAGGTCGCCGCAGTGACCCGCAACCGTTCTTCCCTGTGCGTCTGTGCGTCTACGCGTCTGTGCGTCTAGGTTTACCGCGTCTGTGCGTCTAGCCTATTGCGTCCAGCCTCCGGTCGTTTCTCCGCGCCAGCCAGTACAGCGGCAGCCCGAACAGCAGCGTCACGCCGCTCCATGCCCAGGCGTCCCCGATCGAGCGGACCCGGGCGAGCCACCCCCAGCCTGACTGTCCCAAGACCCCACCGACGTTCGCGAACATGGAATCGAGCGAGATGATCGTGGCCCGCTGCGCCGACGGGATGTGCGCATTCAAGTATGCCTGCTTCACCGGCATGGCCACGCCGATCGCGAGCCCGTACACCAGGTACAAGGCCACCACGACGTAAAACCTGTCGGGGCTCCCCGCGCCGCGCCCGATCACGCCGCACGCGGTCGCCATCGCGGCCTGAACCGCGACCGACAGCATCAACAGTCCCGTTCGCGAACGCACCAGCCGCGACAGGTGAGCCACCAGGGCGTTGCCCGCGATCAGGCTCAGGCCGAGCAGCGAGCTGATGAGGCCGTCCACCCACACGAGGTCGCGCCCCCGCCCCAGCAGATCGAGGAAGTAGCGTTGCCAGCTGTAGAACCCGAAGATCATGAAGCTCATCGACACGAGCGACGCGAGCATCACCGGGCGGACCACGGGGTGGTGCAGGCCGTAGTCCATCCCTTCCACGAACACCCGCCGCATCTCCACAGGGACCCGCTTCAGCTCGAGCGCCCGCGGCGTGTAGCCGACCTCGGGCATCGCGTACCACGCGAGGGCGAAGAGCGGCGCCACGATGGCGGCGCGGACGACATACGGAATGTAGAGGTGGATCTGCCCCAGCAATCCGCCGCCGATCGTGCCCACGAGCATGCCCGCCCCGAAGAACATCTGGCCCTTCGCGAACACGGGCTCGAGCGGCTCGGTGTAGCCCGTCGCCTTCAGGGCATCCACGAGCCAGGCATCGACCGCCCCGGTGTAGAACGTGAAGCCCAGGCCGAGGAACACCGAGATCCATATGAACGCCCAAAATCCCCAGCCTCGCCAGGCGGTGGCGACGTACAGGAGCGTGGTCGTGAACAGGGTGACGAGGCAGAGGAGCAGCGAGACCCGGCGTCCCAGGGTGTCCGCCACGACTCCGGTCGGGATCTCGAACACCATGGCCCCGAGCGTGAACGCGGCGTTGGTGAGCAGCACCTGCTGGATGTCGAGGCCCGCGCCCATCTTGAACAGGGTGTCGATCCCCCAGATGAGCGACATCGCCAGGTTGAAAAGCCCGGTGATCGCGTAGTAGGTGCGGATGATCCGGCTGCTCATGAATTCCGCACACCGCCGCTATGGCAAGGTCGCGTGCAGCCACTCGCGCGCAAGCGTGGCGATATCACGGTGGCGCACGTCGGCGTCGGCGTTGAGGCGCCGCATGTCGGCGTCCGAGATCTTGCCTGCGAGCTCGTCGAGCGCGGGCCCGACCACGGGATGCCGCCGCAACAGCTCAGCCCGCATCACGGGCGCCGCCTGGTAGGGCGGGAAGTAATGGCGGTCATCCTCGAGCGCCACCAGATCCAACGCCTCGATCTGGCCGTCCGTCGAGTTCCCGGCGATGACGTCCACCTTTCCGTCGGCGAGCGCGCGATATGTGAGCCCCAGGTCCATCGCCGTGGGCGGCGAGGCGAACGCGAGACCGTAGGCCCGCGCGAGCCCCCGGAAACCGTCCGCCCGCTCGAGGAACTCATAGCCGAACCCCGCCTTCCAGCGCGGCGCCACGCGCGCCAGGTCGGAGATGCGCCTCAGGCTGTAGCGCTCGGCGTCGCGACGCCGCACCGTGATCGCGAACGTGTTGTCGAACCCGAACGGCTTTCCCCATACGAGCCCAAACCGCTGCGCGTAATCGCGCGCGACCGTGGCGAACACGCTCTCGGCACCCGCGATCGGGGGGCGCTTCAAGACGGCGGTGTACGCCGTCCCCGTGTACTCGACGTACAGGTCGATGCGACCAGAGGTGATCGCCTCGTGGCAGACGAACGTCCCGCCAAGATGGAGCCGGCGCTCGACGGGGAGGTGGGTGCGCCGCTCGATCTGCTGCGCCACGATCTCGGCGAGCAGGTCGGACTCTGTGAAGTTCTTCGCCCCGACGACGATGCGGTCGCGGTGCCCGCACGCCGTGGCCAACAGGGCGGCTAGTCCGAGGACACGCGCACCGCCCTTCGCCGCCCCCGACCGCCCTCCACCGCCCCTCATTTCGGCCGCCAGGCGAGCCGCCGCTCCGCGAGCCCGAGCAGGCCGTCGGCCGCCAGCGCCATTAGCGCCGCGGGGAGCGCGCCGGCGAGAATGAGCGCGTCGTTCACCATGGCCACGCCGCGGAAGATGTAGACGCCGAGCCCGCCCGCGCCGATCGCCGCCGCGATGGTCGCGGTCCCGACGTTCACCACGGTGGCGATGCGGACGCCCGCGAGAATCACGCCGAGCGCGAGCGGCAGGTCCACCATGAGGAGCAGCTGCCGGTCCGTCATCCCCATCCCCCGCCCA
Source organism: Gemmatimonadales bacterium (assembly GCA_036522535.1). Taxonomy (GTDB): domain Bacteria; phylum Gemmatimonadota; class Gemmatimonadetes; order Gemmatimonadales; family GWC2-71-9; genus AG12. Next base: position 728 of record DATDFP010000162.1, on the reverse strand, counting down.
GCCTCGCGCACGGCGGGGTCCACGCTTGTGATCCCCGTGTAGGTGTTCCGGACGATCGGCAGAAGCCCGTACAGCACGAGCGCCACTACGGCGGTGCGGGCGCCGATACCGCCGATGAGCGGCAATGGGATGAGGAACCCGAACAGCGCGAGGCTCGGGATCGTCTGCACGACGTTGGCGAGCCCGAGCACCGGCCCGCGCCACCGCGGCCGGCGCGTGAGCACGATGCCGACGGGAAGACCCACCGCGATCGCCACGCCCGTGGAGATCGCGACCAGATAGAGATGCTGCCCGATGAGCCCCAGGACTTCCCCGGAGTGCTGAGCGTAGAACTGCACCAGGTTCACGGGCGGTCTACGCCGTTCTTCAGGCCGCGCTCATGAAGGCTTGGGCCTCCGGATTGCCGGAGCTGCGGAGCTCATCCGGGGTCCCGAGGAATACGAGCCTCCCCTGGTGCATCAGTCCGATCCGGGTGCCGAGCAGCAGCCCCTCGCGGACATCGTGGGTGACGAAGACCACACCCTTGCCGAGCCGCCCCTCCAGGGTGCGGAATTCGCGCTGCAGCTCCACGCGGGTGATCGGGTCCAGGGCGCCGAAGGGCTCGTCCAGGAGCAAGAGCGGCGGATCCGCGGCGAGCGCCCGGGCCACGCCCACACGCTGGCGTTGGCCGCCGGACAGCTGGTGCGGATACCGCGTCGAGAACTCGCGCGGATCCAATCCCACGAGCT
>DATDFP010000161.1:0-7225 GCA_036522535.1 Gemmatimonadales bacterium | reverse complement strand
ATAAGTCGACAGCTTCTGACGTTTGATGTCTGACGTCTGACGTCTCTCTCCCGTCCACGTTCAACGTCCGGATTGTCTCCGTGAGCTTCGCCGCCGCGACCGAGAGGTGCTGGGACGTCGCCGTGAGCTCGCCCAGCGACGCAATCTGCTCCGCGGTTGCCGCGGAAGCCTGCTCCGCGCCTCGGGCGGCGGCGGTGGCGATCCCCGCGAGCTCCTCCATGCGCTGGACGACCTCGCGCATCCGCCGCGCCTGTCCCTCCGTCTCCCCGGCGAACGCGGTGGCGACCTGGGCGGTGGCGTTCAGGTCCGCGAAAATCGCGTCGAGTGCCTGCCGCACCGCGGCCGACACGAGGCCCACGCCCTGGGCCGCTTGGCGCCCCTGATCCGTCGCGCCCACGACCTGCGTGATTCGCTCCTGGATCTGGCGTACACGGGCCCGCACCTCCTCGGCCGAGCGCGTGCTCTGCTCGGACAGCTTGCGGACCTCGTCCGCGACCACGCGGAACCCGAGCCCGTGCGGGCCGGCCCGCGCTGCCTCGATGGCCGCGTTCAGGGCGAGCAAATCGGTCTGACTCGCGATGCGCGTGATGCCGTCGACGAGCTTCCCGATCTCCCGCGATCCCTGCTCGAGCGTGCCCGCGGCCGCCGAGACCTGGTCCAGGTGCGTCACCAGCGTGACCAGCAGGTCGCTCGCCCGGGCGATCTCCGCGCCGTGGCGCCGCGCCTGCTGCGCCACTGCGCCGATCTGTCGCTCGGCCTCCTGTGCTCGATCGTGGAGCCGGGATGCAACGGTCGCCGCCGCCTCCGAGTCCTCGCGCCCGCGCCCAATGAGCTGGCGTTGCCGCTCCGCGCCCAGAGCGAACTGCTGCGCGGTGGCGGAGATCTCCTGCGATGCGGCGTGTAGCTGCTTCGCCGACGCGGCGAGCTGCCGTGCGGTCGCGGCAAGCTCCTGGGCCTGCTGCTGAACCCGGCGCACGACGTCCGCCACGGTGGCGGTGGTGCGATTCACGCTCACACCGAGGAGGCCCAGCTCGTCGCTCTCCGGGTCCCGGACCAGGACGGTGAGGTCTCCCCGCTCCAGCTGCGCCAGCGTCTCGCGCGTCGCGCGCAACCGGGTATGGATGCGCGCGAGCATCGGGATCAGGGCAGCGCTCGCGAAGACCAGCACCAGCGACTCCTCGGCGAACACGCCCCAGCTCCACTCACCCCCAACCGAGCGGATCACCGCGACCAGTCCAAACCCCGCAAGGTTGAGTGCGAGTGCCTGCCACGCCTCGGCCCGACCCAGGTAAAACGCCGCCTGCAGGGGGGTGATGATGTAGGCCGCGTACAGCACGTGCCCCGTGGGGCCGAGGGCGAAGAGCAGGGCTGAAATTACGCCGGCGCCCACGGCCGTGCTGAGAGTGGTGTGCCAGGGTCGGAACGGCGTACTCTGGAGGATGCGGTAGGTCGCGTAGTTCAGGCCGGCGCAGCCGGCCCCGAAGCCGGCGATGAGAAGCCACGGGAGAGGGACGAGTCCGACGAGCCGCACCACGGCGAGCAGCGCCACGCCGAACGCGAGCAGGCCCCACCGCGCCCGGATCATCGCCGTCACGTAACGACGCTCCCTGACGCCGGCCTCGCCGGCGACGGGCTCTTCGAGTGTGGCGGCACCGGACATGTGGACGCTCACATCCGGAACAGGTAGCTCGCTTTCAAGAAGAACCCGTCCGAGGTGCGCCTCAGGTTTTGGAACTGGAACGCATCGGGCTCGGTCAGCGACGCGCCGTAGCCAAAGAAGAGCACCGTCCCGGGCGTGGGCCTGTAGGAGAAGAGGAAGTCCGAGCGGAGCTCGTTCGTCGCTGCGCCGGCCGCCGGCCCGAGCCGGGCGGTGGCGGAGGAGTCGAGCACGAGCGCTGAGCCGGTGCGCGGGTCCTCGAGGGCTTCGCGCTGCTGGGCAAAGTACTGCCCCACGTAGCGGAAGAAAATGTAGCGGGTCAGTTGGTACTCGAGCTTGAGCCGCGGGATGTTGGCGATCGAGAAGCGGCTGCCGTCGCGCGCTCGGGTGATGCGCTGGTGGGTCCACAGCCCCTCGACCCGAACCGCCTGCGTGGGCCGCCACGTGAGCGTCACACGCGTGGCGAGCTGGCGGCCCGCCGCGGCCTCCGCAAAGATCGGCACCGCGCTGTAGCCCACCTCCGCGGCCGCGGTCAGCGCTCGGTTCGGCGTCGTGACGCCGGCGTCTCCACCGAGCAGGTTGTAGAGGCCGTGGGGCAGGGCAAAGGGTGTTCCCGTGCTGTCCGTGGCGTATCCCGTGTAGGCGCCCGAGTCGAAGCGCTGCTCGAGGTCGCTCAGCTTGACCGTGATGCCCCATCCTCCCCGCAGGTTCGCGGTCCAGGTGTCCTGGATCCCTCCCTCGATCGTGCTGCGAAGGTGCAAGAAATCGTCGTACCGCCAGAGCGGCGTCAGCCCGACGAACGTGGACACCTGATCCACGAGACCTCCCGGCCGTCCGTACCAGCTGAACCGGTTGTAGATGGTCATCTGGACGTAGTCCCTCCGCGGCACGAAGCCCGCTGCGGCCACGAAATCGGGGCTCACGCCCTGGATCTCGCCGTGGTTGCCGTATGCGCGTCCGGTCCGGTCGTACATGGTGAGGTCCCAGAGCGTGCCGGCGCGCGCAACGGTCGCGTCTCGTGTCCACGCCCCGACGAGCTGCGCCTGCGAGAACCAGATCTTGCGCCACACGACCCGCAGGTCCGTGCCGAAGACGCGGTTGTATGCGTCGCCGTCCATCCGGTCGGTGTAGACGAGTCCGGCCGTGGAGCTCGCCCCCAGATCGCGCCGCAGCCGCAGGAGGTTGTAGATGGGGTTGTCGCCCGTGGCCGACTGGTCGCGGTCGTCCACGGCCGCCAGGTAGGCGATATTCGTCCCGCCCACTTTTCCCGTCAGCTTGCCGCCCGCGACGGGCTGCCCGACGCGCCGCGTATAGATCAGCCGGTTCGGCGTGTCGTATTGCTCGAGTGCTTCGAGAAAGAACGGCCGCTTTTCGGGGAAGAACAGCGGGAAGCGCTGATTCGCCGTCACCTGACCGACGTCGGCCTCCACCTGGGAAAAGTCGGGGTTCGCCGTCGCGTTGAGGCTCAGGTTTTGGGTGATGCCCCACCGCAGCGTCCCGCCCAGGTCAGGCTCGCCTTTGTAGACGTAGCCGGGTGTCCCGGGCGCGCCGTTCACCTTGGTGGTGAACTCGGGCGTCGCATCCATCACCAGGCCGCGATGGAGTCGCGTGAGCCCGACGAGGGTGCCGGACTGGATCAGAAAGCTCGCGCTCGCGCGAACGGCGGGAGCCCAGGTGTCTTCGGACCCCGTGTGCTGGGTCTCGCGCACGACCTGCACCCCCCAATTCTGCGGGTCGCTCGACTGGTAGCGGAGCGACTTGAAAGGAATGCGCACTTCGACCTCGTAGCCGAAGGCCGTGAGCCGGCCGCGTGACTCGTACACGTAGTCGGGATTGAGGTCGATGACCGCGTCGAACCGGCCACCCGCCTGGGGGCCGCCGGCAGAGGCCTCGAATCCGTCACTCCACACGCCGTCCTCCTGTACACCGAGCGGGTTGACCGCGAAGAGGAGCGCACGGCGGTGATCGTTGTAGGTGTCGAGGAGGATCTGGATGCGGTCGTCGGCGTCGATCTTGTCCCGATCGGCCAGGGTGGCGCGCACGACGTTGCCGTGCGCCTCGTAGGCGCGGATTCCGAAGTAGACCGCATCGGGCGCGTACCAGACCAGCACCTGGGTCGAATCCATCGCGGGCCGCCCGTCCACCGGGCGATACTGTGAGAATCCGACGAGCCGCGCGGCGCTCAGCCAGACCGGCTCGTCGAGCACGCCGTCCACGGTCGCGCTCGCCTCGATACGGGGGATCGCGACGGCGAGCTGCCTGGCGAGGCCGTCATATGTGCCGGGGGGATCGGGTCCCCGCAGAGACTGGAGTGCGAGGAGGAGGGGGAGCACGGGTGAAACATAAGCGCGGAATGCGGAATGCGGAGCCGGAACAAATGCGGAACGCGGAACGGACGAGCGAGCTTCGAGGTCCTGCCTTACGAATCGTCAGCCCGACCTTCTGTTCCGCGCTCCGCGTTCCGACTTCCGCGTTTCACTCATATCGCAGCGCGATGATCGGATCGAGGCTCGCCGCCCGGCGCGCCGGCCAGATCCCGAAGAAGAGCCCGACGGCCGCGCTGAACACGAACGCGAGCAGGATGGCGAGCGGCGAGATGAGCGTGTTCCATTGCGCCAGCTTGGAGATCAACACGGCGCCCAGCCCGCCGAGCAGCACGCCGATCATCCCGCCCACGAGGCAGAGCACCAGCGCTTCGACCAGGAACTGAAACAGGATGTTGAACCGCGTCGCGCCGAGCGCCTTGCGGACCCCGATCTCACGAGTGCGCTCCGTGACCGAGACGAGCATGATGTTCATGATGCCGATGCCGCCGACGAGCAGGCTGACGGCGGCGATGCCGGCCAGCAGGTACTTGAACGTCTCCGTCGTCTGCTGGAAGGTCGCGAGAATGTCCGTCTGATTGCGGATCTGGAAGTCGTTGTCCTGGCCTGGCCGGATCTTGTGCTGCCGCCGCAGCACCCGCTCGATCTCGATCATCGCCAGGTTCATGGAATTCAAGTCCTGCGCCTCGACGGTGATGCTCCGCAACCGGTCGGTGCCGATGACCCGGTAGCGCGCCGTCTGGAGGGGGACGAGGATCTGCTCGTCCGGGTTGAAGAACGAGCCCTGCGAGCCTTTCTCCGATAGCACGCCGACGATCTCGAACGAGATGCCGCGGATCAGGATCTCCTGGCCGATCAGGGCGTCCCGGTTCGCGTTGAGCATCTGGGGGATCGCGGCCCCGAGGACCGCCACGCGCCGCCGCGCCGCGTCGTCACCCGCGGTGAACATGCGGCCGGTGGTGATCGTGTAGTTATGGATCGACACGTACGCCGGCGTCGTGCCGACGATGTTCACATTGATGTTCTCGTTGCCCTTCTGGACCTGAAGGTTGCTGCTCAGCTCGGGCACGACGGCGGTCGCGTACCGGGCGTTGTTGGCGAGCGCGGTGTCGTCGTCCATCGTGAGGCTGACGCGGGATCCGCTCGCGACGCCCCGCATGAAACTCTGGCCCGGGTACACGCTCAGCAGCGTGGGGCCGAGCGCCTGGATCCGGTCCTGCACGGACTTCTGCGCACCCGATCCCAGCGCGATCATCGTGATGACCGCGCCCACCCCGATGATGATGCCCAGCATGGTGAGCAGCGAGCGGAGCTTGTTCGCCCGCAGCGCTTCGAGGGCCACCGCAATGATCTCGCCGAGCAGCATGGTTACCGCGCCGTGCCGCTCGAGAGCACGAGCACCGTGTCCCGATCCGTCAGGCCGCTCGTCACCTCGATGTAGTCCTGATCGGTGAGCCCCGTCCTGATGGGGACCGGTGCGATCTTGCCGCCTCGCAGGGCGAACACGATGTAGCTGCCCGCGGCCGGGCCCGGCCCTGGGCCTCCACTCGCGCTCCCATTGTGCGACTGCGCGCGAACTTCCGCCAGCAGCGCCCGCTCGCCCGAGCTGAGCTTCCCGCCGGTCGCCATCTTGGCGAACAGCGCCCGCACCTGCTCGGGCGTCACGCCTCGGGGCAGGTCGATCGTCCGCCCGTCCCGGGTCGTGAACGTCGCCCCTCCCTTGCGAGGCTCCGCCGCGTGGAGCTTGCTGCCGTCTGCGACGGCCGTATCCCCTCCCGCCCGCGGCGCCGCCTCCGGCGTCTCTGCGGCTGCGACTTGCTGCTGCACGACGTTGGGGTCGAGGCCGAGGACGCTCGCCGCCGAGGCGACGTCCCGCGGCGTCCGCAGCGCGGCGTTGGGGACCGCCAGCACTCCCTGGCGCTCGCCGATGTGGATCTCGACCTCGGTGTTCATCCCCGGTTTGAGGAGGTGCTCCGGGTTGAGGATGTTCACGTCGACAGGAAACATGGTGACATTCTGGGTCACCTGTGCTTGCGGCTCAATCTTCAAGACCCGGCCGTCGAACCGGCGGTTCGGATAGGCATCCACGATGATGGTCACCGGCTGTTCGGGCTGCACCTTACCGACATCGGTCTCGTCCACGAGCGCCGAGACCTGCACCGTGTCCAGGTTCGCGATCTTCAGGATGACCGTGCCGCCGCCCACGTCGTTCGTCGGGCTCGAGATCACCGTCCCGAGCACCGCGTCCAGCTCGAGGATGGTACCGGTGATCGGCGCCCGGACCTGCGTGTCTTCCATCGCGTCTTTGGCCGTCTGGAGGCTCGCCTCGGCCGTGACCACGGCCGACTTGGCCGTCGCGTAGGCGAGCTTCGCGGAGTCGTAGTCCGCCTCAGTGATGGACTTGCTCTGATAAAGCGCCTCGCTGCGCTTGAGCTGAGCGCTGGCATTCTCGAGTTGGGCCTGGGCCACGTTGAGGGTCGCCTGGGCCTGGGTCAGATTGTTCTGCGGAATCCGCGGGTCGATCTTCGCCAGCAGCTGTCCCTTCTTGACCTCGTCCCCGGTCTGGACGGGCATTTCGAGGATCTCGCCCGAGGCCTTCGACTTCACGCTCAACGTGAGCCTTGGCTGGATCGCGCCTGAGGCCGTCGCCGTGACGACGATGTCGCGGCGCTGGACGGGGATCGGGGAGTATGGCGGTGCGGACTGCACCTTGCTGCAGGCCGCGAGGCCAACCAGCAAAGCGGCAGGCGCGGCCGGGGGATAGCGCTTCACGGTTAGCCCCTCTATCTCGACGTAGCGCTCTGCGGCTGTTGCTGCCGCAGACCGGGCAGCCCGCCGCCGGTCACGTTCTGGAAGCGCTGCTTGAATTGCTGCTGCGACTGCACGAGCGACGCGCTCGGCAGCACGAGGACGGTGTCCTTCTCGGTCAGGCCGCTCGTCACCTCGATATAGTCCTGGTCGGTGAGCCCCGTCTTGATCGGGACCGGCACCGGCTTGCCGCCCCGGAGCGCGAACACGAGGTAGTTCCTGGCCGCGGCGTTTCTGCTCTGCCGGCCCGTCGAACCGCCCTGGGACTGCCGGCGCAGCTGCGCCAGCAGCGCGCGCTCGGCCGGCGTCAGCTCCGCGCCGCTCGCCATCTTGCCGAACGCCGCCCGTACCTGCTCGGGCGTGACGCCCGGCGGGAGTGTGATGGTCCGGCCGGTTGGCGTCGTATAGGTCGCTCCGCCATTCTCCGCTTTGCCGG